>NZ_QQWY01000066.1:0-15040 GCF_003950455.1 Sphingomonas sp. ABOLE | reverse complement strand
ACACCGTGCGTCCACACAGCAGCCTTGGCGGATTGGCACCCGCCGAGTTTACGAGCCGCCCCCGCCAAGGGCATAGGGACACCGAAGCTAACTTATCGGCGGCCTGAAAACGGGGAGCAGGTCACGGTGCGCTACCTTGGAATCGACGTGGAGGACGCGCTCGCCCTCGCCGAGAATACCGAGATCTGAACCCGACGGCGCCCGTTCCCGGTGGGAGCCGGATACGGGCGCTCGAGACTCACCATCGCTCGCACGCGAAATATTGACGGGCACCTTCTGACGGAAGCTGAAGTGCTGGCATCCAATCAGCCAAATGGCTCGGGCGGCGCCAGCGAACCGTCCTGGCTTCGTCGCCAGGGCCCAGCGTCAATGGCTAACAGCTTCGGCAAGATCGGGTGAGGACATGGCCAGCTGACGAAGCTTTGAACATGCTCCAGGGGCTTGTGCGATTTCGGCTTCTTCGAAAATGCCGGCGAGCAAATCGGCGATTTCGTCGGCGCGATCGGCTCCCTGCAGCACGGGCACAAGATCCACGACCGCCCTGATCTTCCAAGCTAGCGCACTTTGCTCCGTCGCCAAGGCTGCAGCCTGCTTCAGCAAGTCGATAGCTGCATCTGTGCGGCCCTGCAGGCGCAAGACGGCCGCCTTGGTTCGCAAGAGCTCGGGCATGGCGAAGCGTTCGCCGTTCGCGTCGCAGCGTCCCATGGTGTTGTCGATGAGTTGATCCGCTTCCCGAACGCGATTGTCGATCAGCAGTGCTCGGGCAAGCGCGATCGAGAACGGCGTCGTCAACAGCTCGTACCGCGCAGCGCGCAGGCGAGCCAGGCTGTCCTCCAGCAGCTCGATGGTGCCGCCGGGGCGTCCCTCCAAAAGAGCGAGCTCTCCGCGGAAACCGGCTGCGGCCGCCACATAGGGCGCCAATGCGTTGCTCTCGGCGCAATGCGCGAATGCGTCCAGGTCTGCCTTGGCCGCGTCAACGTCCTCCATCCAACTATGAACGGCAAACGACCAGATTAACGCGATGCATTGCGTGACGGGATAATCCAGCCTGGAGGCGATGCGAACCGCTTGGCGCGCCATCTCCTCGGCCTGCGTTGCATCGCCCGCCAGCCACAATACCCGGGCAAGCGCGATCATGGACCTGTTCCGATGATCGAAACCATAATGAATTGTCCGGCTGCGCACCGACTGCGGGCTCCGGGCAAGCGACATCTCCAGCTCGTACCGGGCACGGGCCTGGTCTCCGGCGAGATGGTGGGAAATGCCCGACAGCGAGTAGGCTAGGCCAATCGCTTCGTCTTTCCCAAGTTCTTCCGCGATGGTCACGGCACGGCGGGCATATCCCATCGCCACCGCATATTCGCCGATCCGCTCGTGGAAAATGTGGAGGCGGCCCAGCATCCGCAGCTGGTTCCATCGATCATCCAACGCCGTAGCGATTGTCAGCGCGCGGGTGAGGGCGCCGCCCGCCGAGTCGCTGTTTCCGCGGGTGAACATCAAGGCGATGCCGAGTGCCCCCTGTAGTTCAAGCTCGATCGCAGCGCCTCGGTGCATGTCGTCGAGCGCGTCGACCGCATGTTCGCACCAGGTACGGCATTCGATCAGATGCGAGAAGGTGAGGAAGACCGGCGCGCTCGCGGCTGCAAGTCGAACCGCGAGGCGGCTGTCGCCCGTAGAGCCAAAGCTCCACCCAAGGGCACTGCGGATGTTGCCAAGCTGCTGACGAAGCTGGCGGTCGTCGCCGTCCAGCTCCCCCTGTCCGGCAGCCGCCTCGAGTTCGGACAGGAAGAAGGCCGCGTGACGCCTGGCCACCGCGTTGAACGGTGCCGCGCCCAAGGCAAGGAGCTTTTGCCGCGCATGAGCGCGTGTCATTTCCAGCAAGCGGTAGGTTCCGGCATCACGGATGCGACTCGGCGCGATCAGCGACTTGGCAGCAAGCGCTTCGACGGCCTCGACGACCTGATCCCCGCTGATATCCTCGTCCGCAATCACCGCGAGCGCCGCGTCCAAGGAAAATGGGCCCACGAACACCGAGAGGCGCGCGAGAACTTGCTGCTCCACCGCCGTGAGCAGGTCGTAGCTCCAGTCCAGGGTGGCCTGCAGCGTCTGCTGGCGAGGAAGCGCGGTCCGTCGGCCAGGCCAGGCCAGGCTGAAGCGCTCGCCCAGCTGCCTGGCTGTTGCCGCGATCCCGTGGGTGGCCGCGCGAACAGCGGCCAGCTCGATGGGAAGCGCCATGCCACCCAGCCGGCCGCACATCTCCCCGATGAGCCGCAGCGACTCGTCGTCGATCGTAAGGGTGCTGTCCGCCGCACCAGCGCGCTCGCAGAACAGCTGTACGGCGGGGAAGGCCAGCAGTTCATGGTGCAGGAGCCCGGCCAGCGCCTCGGGAAAGCCAAGTGCATCGAGGCGGTGCACGTTCTCCCCGCGGATGCGCAGCGGTTCTCGCGATGTGGCAAGCACCCGGACATGCGGTGCGCTTCCGAGAAGACGCTCGACCAGCCGGGCAGCGGGTTCGATGACGTGTTCGCAATTGTCGAGGATCAGCAAGAAGGGCGCACTGCCAAGGTGCCCGAGGATGACCGCGAAGGGATCGTCACTCTGAACCTGCAGGCCCATTGCGCCGGCGACCATGGAAGGTACGAGAGAAGGATTCTCCAGCATGGCGAGGTCGACAAAGGCAAGGCGGTTCCGGAACGAAGCCGCCAGCCGGTGGCCGATCGCCAACGCCACCGACGTCTTACCGACCCCGCCGGCACCCACGATGGTGAACAGCTGGGTCGTCGCGATACGCGCCTCGAGCAGCTCGATATCGTGCTCTCGCCCGATCAGATGCGCGAGGGGCGGGGGAAGATTGTTCGGCGCAGCCGGCGCCGGCTGGCCGACGCGGGGATGCAGGCCAAGTTCGTCGACAGCAATCGACTCCGAGCGGACCTCTCGCTCTACCGGCGCCACGAATGCGTAGCCGACACCGACCTGCGTCGCGATATAGCGGGCCCCATCCACACCGTCGCCCAGCAACTTGCGAAGACCTGCCATATGGAAGCGGACGCTGCCGTCCTCGACGACGACGTCGGACCACACGCGTTTGAGCAACTCTCGCTTGGACAAGACACGCCCCGGCTGCTCCGTCAGTACGACGAGCAGATCGAACGAACGTCCGCCGATTTCCACCGGCAAGCCATCACGCGTCAGCAAGCGTTCTCGCGGCGAAAGCATGAAGGGCCCAAAGTACAGCCGCTCGTGGCCGGCTTCCGAAACACTTGTCATGAAACCTGCCACCACTCGCGGAAGTCAGCTGGTTGCCCGGCGCATCCTCCCGTCTCCCGCAAGGCAAAGCGCGGCATGCAGAAACTCTCTAAACCGGCCTTCACGCACTTCATGCCGGCAGGATAATACAGCCCCGCTCGTTCTTGAACCACCGTTCCATCATTTCTGATTGATCGCCGCGAATCTCAACCGAAGGTGAAGACATAGGCGCGGATGCCCGGCCGATCGAAGGTAATGCGGATCGTGCGGTCGCGAACGGGCCCTGCCTGGCGAACCAGTTGGTAGAGCCTGTCCTCCACCACTTGCCCCCGCCCCTGCGCGTCTACGTCGACGCCATGGTCGGCGCCCGGCGCCTCGCCATCTATCGTGATGCGGAAGGCGACCGGCTTGCCGTCCGGGCTGCCGCCAAGAACCAGATGCGCGTCGCGCGCACGGAAGTGAAAACGCACGCTGCCCGTGCTGCCAAGCGTCGCGAACTCGCTGCCGATCGTCCAGGTGCCGGCGAAGTCCCAGCTATTCAGTCCCAGGTCCGCCGCTGGCGCATAGCGTGCTGGTCGATCCCTTTGGATGCCGCCTGGAGAGCCGAACGCCGCAGCCTTGGCGTAGCCGAGATATGATTCGGGAGAAGCGAGGTCCTTCCAGTCCGCCTGCGCCTCGATTCCCGTCGGGCGAATCGGCGCAAGGGGAAGCGTAGCGATATCCTGTCCAGCCTCCGCCAGCAGCTTGCGGATCAGTTGCTCGGTATCGGCATAATTCCCCTCGCCGACGCGATAACCGCGTACACGACCCTCCGCGTCGAGGATGTAGAAGCCCGGCCACCCTTCATTTCCGAAATCCCGCCAAAGGGCGAAGTCATTATCCTGGACCGTCGGATAACGAACGCCCAGCTGGCGCAGTGCGAGCCGCACATTTGCTGGATCATGCTCGAACGCAAACTCCGGGGCATGTACCCCCACCACGACCAGGCCCTTGCCGCCATATTGCGTCTGCCACGCCTTCAGATACGGCAGCGCCCGCAAGGAATTGATGCACGAATAGGTCCAGAAGTTCACCAGAATGACCTTCCCGCGGAGCGAGGGCGGACGACCGCTGACCGGCGTGAGCCACGGCTTGGCGCTGCTGAGCACTTGGTCGAGCCTCCCGGTCGGTTGGGGCGGCGTGGGGGAAATCGCCCTGCGCGCGAAAGGTGTGGATCGGGCCGGAACCAGACCCACGGCCTCGCCCAAGCAGATTGCGGTCGTTGCGCTGCCGGCGAGGATGGCAACGCCGATGAAGCCTAGGGAGCGCGTTCTGATCATGGTGCAAGCCTTCGGAGGAGGACCGGGGGTGCCGATCGGCCGGGCACTTAGGTAGCGTACTTGCCGGAATGGTCACGTTAGTCGGGCGCGCCCCGCCGTTAGTTGGTGAAAGCGGGTCGCCCCGAGCGCGGGATCGCATCGCGAATGGGCTGCGGCTCGCGCACGCTAACGCCACATCATTCTACCTAACGCGCCTCTTTCGGCAGCGGCTCTATCGTCCGGGCAATTGCAGCCAGACTGAGGAGACGCCCGGTGCGTGCAGACCTACCCCCATCCCGCCGACAATTTGTGGTCGGCACGGCGCTCGCAGCGGCGTTGAGCGCCATTCCGGCAGCGGCGCGCAAGCAGGCGGGCTCGACCATCCGTCCGTTCAGGATCTCGGTTCCGACAGCGGACATCGCAGCAATGAAGCAACGCATCCTCGACACTCGCTGGGCGGACGCGCAGCCCGCTTCCGATGACAGCGAGGGCCTGCGGCGGCAGACCCTCGAGCCGCTCCTCCGATACTGGGCGACCGGATATGACTGGCGAAAGGTGGAGGCACAGCTGAATGCGCTGCCGACGTTCATGACCGAAATCGACGGTCTGGACATCCATTTCCTGCACGTCCGCTCGAAGCAGGAAAACGCCATGCCGATGATCCTGACGCATGGCTGGCCGGGCTCGATCCTCGAGTTCCTGCGGGTGATCGGCCCGCTGACCGATCCGACCGCCCATGGCGGCAAGGCGGAAGATGCCTTCCATCTCGTCATCCCGTCGATTCCAGGCTTCGGCTTTTCGGAGAAGCCGACGACCGTCGGTTGGGGTTCGGATCATATCGGCCGCGCCTGGTCGGTGTTGATGCGCCGGCTCGGGTATAACCGCTACGTCAGCCAAGGCGGCGACTGCGGTTCGGTTATTTCGCAGCGTATGGCGCTCCAGCACGTGCCGGGCCTGATCGGCATCCACCTGAACATGCCCGCGGTCGTGCCCGCTGACATTGCGAAGATCCTGGCTGCGGGGGACCCGGCGCCGACGAACCTTACGGCAAAGGAACGGGGCGCCTTCGATCAGCTCGAAGCCTTCAACCGCGACAATGCGGCTTATGCGGCGATGATGAACACTCGGCCGCAGACGATCGGCTACGCGCTGGTGGACTCGCCGGTCGGCATGGCGGCGTGGATGTATGAGAAGATCGCGCAATGGGCCTATCCGGCGGGCGCCCCCGAGCGCGTGCTGGGGCGCGATGCGATCCTGGACGACCTTTCACTCTACTGGTTGACCCGTACCGGTGCGTCTGCCGCCCGGATTTACTGGGAAGATCACAGCAACAATTTCAACGCGCGCGGCGTGATCGACCTGCCGGTCGCCGTCTCGGTCTTCCCGGGAGAGATCTTCCGTGCGCCGAAGAGCTGGGCGACGCGCTGCTACAGCAACCTCTTCTACTTCAACGAAGCGCCCGATGGCGGTCACTTTGCCGCGTGGGAGAAGCCGCTGGTCTTTGCCGAGGAAGTCCGCGCCGCCTTTCGCCCGCTGCGCTGATCCTCCGCCTCTTTGCCACTGACCAAGAAAGGAAGACAGCATGTCTGATGCCAAGACTCTCTACACCGCGAAGGTGCACGTAACCGGGGGCCGCGAGGGCAGTGCCACCAGCGACGACGGTCGCCTGGCGCTCAAGCTGGCAACTCCGGGAAGCCCGGGGCAAGGCACGAACCCCGAACAGCTGTTCGCTGCCGGCTGGTCCGCCTGTTTCGAGGGCGCGATGGCGATCGCGGCCAAGGCCAAGGGCGTTTCCCTGCCGGCCGATCTCGCGATCGACGCCGAAGTCGAACTGCGACACGGCGAAGACGGCTTTGCGCTGGCAGCGCGTCTTAACGTCCATGTTCCCGGAGTAGAACGGGAGACGGCGCGGCAGCTGATTGAGGCCGCGCATCGCACCTGCCCCTATTCCAAAGCCATCAAAGGCAATATCGACGCCGTCGTGGCGTTGGCCTGATCGGCAGCAACACCAGGAGATCAACGATGCGCAACTTACTTCGCGGCGCACTGGCGCTTGCGGCGGCGGGCCTGCTCGCCCCGTTGGCGCAGGCTCAAGACACAAAGCCTACGATTGTTCTCGTACATGGCGCGTTTGCCGACTCGTCCAGCTGGAACGGCGTTATCCCGATCCTGGAGCGCGACGGGTACAAGGTCATCGCAGCACCGAACCCGCTGCGCGGCGTTCGAGCGGATGCCGATGTGGTGGCGGACCTCCTCAAGAGCATCGACGGCCCGGTCGTGCTTGTCGGCCATTCCTATGGAGGATCGGTGATCAGCGAGGCGGGTGAAGGCCGATCGAACGTGAAGGCGCTCGTCTTCGTGGCGGCGTTCGCGCCGGACGAGGGCGAAACAGCGCTGGCGCTTACCAGCAAGTTCCCCGGCAGCACGCTAAGCCCGACGCTCGCGCCGCCCGTGAATCTCACGGGGGGCGGCAAGGATCTCTACATCCTGCAAGCCCGGTTTCACGATCAATTCGCCGCCGACGTGCCTGCAAGCGCTGCGGCGCTGATGGCTGCCGGCCAGCGCCCAATCGCACAGGCTGCGCTCTCGGAAGCCTCAACGGCACCAGCGTGGAAGGCGCTGCCCTCGTGGTTCATCTACGGCGACCAGGACAGGAACATCCCGCCTGCCGCGATGGCGTTCATGGCGCAGCGGGCGCACGCACGCGCTGCTGTGGTCGTCAAGGGCGCGTCCCACGTCGTGATGGTGTCTCATGCGCCGGAGGTCGCCCGCCTGATCGAGCAGGCGGCGACTGCCCATTGACGCACATGGTGCCCGTGTTCTGCACGGGCACCAAGACCTTGTCGCGGCGGCATCACCGGCGCGGTGCCGGCGCAGGCCCGCTCACCTCCCTAGAAGTCCGTCGAAGTGCTCAGTGCACGCCAGGCTCGGAGCTCCGCCAGCCGCGCCTCGTCGATCTGCTCGGCGCGCGCATAGGCATCGGATCCGAGCACCAGCCGTATCGGCGGCTGCGACGCGTCCGCCAGCGTCAGAATGGCCTGTGCCGCCTTTTCAGGGCTGCCGGGCTGTTTGCCGTCATAGGCGCGTTGCATTTCCGCGGTGCGACCGACCGTTTCGGCATAGGCTGGATTGCCCGCGACGATCTGGGTCGATAGGCCTGCGAAGTCGGTGCGGAAGCCACCCGGCTCGACGATCGTGACATGGACGCCGAACGGCGCCATTTCGATCGCAAGGACCTCCGAGAAGCCCTCCACGCCGAATTTCGCGGCGGAATAGGGCGCACGCCCCGTTGCACCAGCGCGCCCGCCGATGGAGGAAAACTGGATGAAATGCCCGCTTCCTTGCGCGCGGAAGTGGGGGATCGCTGCCTTGCTCATGAAGATCGTGCCGAACAGGTTCGTCTCGATTTGAGCGCGGAAGTCATCAATCGACGTGTCCTCGATCGGTGCGACATTGCCGTAGCCCGCATTGTTCACGAGCAGATCGAGCCGCCCGAAGCGTTCCCTTGCGGCGTCCACGACGTTCCCCGCCGCAGCGGGATCCGTGACATCGAGCGGCAGCGCCAGAATGTTGTCGCCGCCGCGATCCACCAGGTCATCGAGCGCCGCGACGCTTCGTGCCGTCGCCACGAGCCGATCTCCGGCATCGATCACGGCTTCGGCCAATGCTCGACCCAGGCCGCGGGAACAGCCGGTGATGAGCCAAGTACGCATGAGAACCTCCTGAACTAGCTTGCTTCTATGCCCGCGCGACCCGCACTCATTCGGCATAGTGGGTGAAGACGAGATCGGCCGCCGGATCGAGTGTCCGGAGCTTTTGATGGCATTCAAAGCAGGAACGCGGGATGGATGCGTCCACCGAGGGGCGGCCGCCTTCGAACTGGCCATATCCCCAGCCGCCTGTGGCTGCGTAGCGCTTGGCGTCCTTCACGCTGATCTGCACGTTGGTCGGCGTGCCAGCGACGAAGGACTGCGGCGCGGGGAAGACCTTGTCGTTCTGCGGTGAAGACTGATAGCGCCATGCCAGCCGCACCAGAACGGCGCCGTCGGGAAAGGGCCGCCTTCCGCTGCGAAAGGCGCGTACGGCGACATCGTTGCCCAGAATAGCTCGAATGTCGTTGTTCTTGCCCCTCTCCTGCGCCACGCTGATCAACTTCCAGTCGCGATAGCCGCTCGGCAGATTCACCACGGAGAGAGACGGTCCCGCATCCTGCCTTGAGCGCGCCGCCGAGACTGCACAGAGGCCGAAGGCTGCGGTAGACAAGGCCAGGGCGCCCAGGCAGACCTGATGGAACGTCGGTTGCTTGCGGCATATCATCTGCTTCTCATCCCGCCATCGCGAAGGCATCGAGCACTGCCTTGGCAAAAGCCTCGGGCGCTTCCTGCGGAAGATTGTGGCCAATACCGCCCGAGACCAGCCGGTGTTCGTACCGCCCCGTGAAACGAGCCCGATAGGCAGAGGGGTCCGGGTGGGGTGCACCGTTGGCGTCGCCTTCCATCGTGATGGTCGGAATGGCGATTGGCGGAGCGGCTGCGAGCTTTGCTTCGAGAGCGTCGTATCTGGCTTCGCCTTCCGCAAGCCCCAGCCGCCAGCGATAGTTGTGGATGACGATCGCCACATGGTCAGGGTTGGCGAAGGAAGCGGCCGACCTCGCGAAGGTGGCATCGTCGAACTTCCATTGCGGAGAGGCCAACTGCCAGATCTGCTTGTTGAACGCGGCGGTATTGGCTGCGTAGCCCAGCTTTCCCCGCTCCGTTGCGAAATAGAATTGATACCACCACTGGAGTTCCGCGGCCGGCGGCAGCGGTTTGGCGTTGGCAGCCTGGCTGCCGATCAGATAGCCGCTTACCGAAACAAGCGCGGTGCAGCGCTCCGGCCACAGCGCGGCCATGATATCCGCCGTGCGCGCACCCCAGTCGAACCCGGCCACCACGGCACGCTTGATCCCGAGCGCGTCCATCAAAGCGAGGCCGTCCACGGCGAGGGCCGCCTGCTGGGCATTGCGCACGGTGACGGCGGAAAGGAAGGTTGTCGTGCCATGACCCCGCAAGTGGGGCACGATGACACGGTGGCCCTTCGCCGCCAGCAATGGCGCCACCGCCTCGAACGCATGGATATCGTAGGGCCAGCCGTGGAGCAGCAGAATCGGCGGCCCGTTTCGGGGGCCCAGGTCGACATAGCCGATGTTGAGCACGCCGGCATCGACCTGCTGCACGGGGACCATCGACGTGGCTGCTGCTGGTGCGAATATCCTGGCAGTCGCCCGCGCGGCGGTGCTGCCCGCGGCGAGCGTTGCTGCAACAGCCGCGGCGACCTGCACGAAGTCCCGGCGACGAAGGTCGGTGGTTGCGGAATGGGCGTTCATGAAGGATGCCTCCATCGATCCTGAGGGGAGGCCCGGCTATGCGCCCGATCTCTCGCGGGCGCCCGTTAGGCGTTGTGATACCGTGCGAGCGCCTCTGTCGAGTCCTCGCCGCAACCGCTTTCGGCGCGCTAACGAGAACCAACCGACGCGATACCTCTCGGCAGCGGGATCATCGTGGCGCAGAGATTGTATTCGGCCTTTCAGCGCCGCCCAGTTCAGCCACTCGCACGAGGTCGACCGCACGTGTCTCTCGCAATGCTGCTGTGGCGAGGACGACGAGGGTATAGGACATGGCGACGTACAAGCCGATGGCGTGGGCATAGCCGAGGGCGGCAACACTGGTGCCGACCGCGACCGGCGTGGCCCCCGCAAGGCCGCGACCCATATTATAGCAGAAGCCCAGGCCCGAGCCGCGCAGGGCAGTCGGATAGGACTCGGTCAAGACGGGCCCGAGGGCGCTGTAGAGCCCCAGCGCAAACAGGCCGAGCGCCGCGGTCAGCAGGAGCAGTGCGGCGTCCGACAGGCTTAGTTGCGTTGCCGCCAGCGCCACGACCGCCCCGGCGGCTGCGAAACTCACGAGCGTTGCCCGGCGGCCGACTCTGTCGCTGAGCCACGCCGCGAGAAGATAGCCAAGGAACGAGCCGCCGACGAGGACGGCCATATGCAGGGTGGTGGCGGGGGGGGAAAGGCCTCGTTCGAGCCGCAGCATGGTTGGCCACCACGTGGCAATGGCCCAGTATCCACCGTGGGTGCCGGTGGCCAAAGCACAGCCTTTCAACGTCTTCCATCGCGCATCGCGGCCAAAGATGCGGTACCAGGGGAGAGGCGCATCGCCTGCCGGGAAGATCGGCGGCTCGATCATGCGCGTTCGAAGGCCCGCAATCGCGAGGGCGGGCAACAGCCCGACGAATAAGACGATCCGCCAGGCGATCGCCGGCGGCACGAGCGCCAAGGCAATAGACGTCGTGGCCGCTGCGAGCCCCCACCCGACGGCCCAGGCGCTCTGGAGACTCCCGAGGGTGCGGCCGCGGGTAGTTCGCGGCGCGATTTCGCTGATGAACACGACGCCGACGCTCCACTCGGCCCCAAAGCCGAAGCCCTGGACCAGTCGGGCGAGGAGAAGCTGGTCGTAGGTCTGCGCCAGTCCGCACAACGCGCTCGATATGCCAAGCCAGAGGATGGTGATGCGCAGCACCGCGATGCGCCCAATCCGGTCCGATACCGAACCCGCCAACCAGCCGCCGATCGACCCCGATGCCAGGGCCGCGGAAGCGAGCATCCCTGCCCTTGTCGGCGAGATGCTCCACAGGAACGAAAGGGCGGGGAGGAGGAATGCAACGACCTGAACGCTCATGGCATCAATGCTGAACCCCGCGAAGGTGGTCCAAAATGCCTTGCGCGCGAGCGGATCGACAGATCGATACGAATGCGAGGCGGTCACGCGATTCCCTCGTCCCACTGCCTCAGGACAGCGCCGCGCTCGCCGGGTACGAGCGCGAGCCGCCGGGTGATGGAGATTTTCTCCAGGAAGGTATCGTCGTGACTGACCACAAGCAGTGCACCGTCATAGGCGTGGAGCGCATCTTCAATCGCTTGGATGGAGTCGAGATCGAGGTGGTTGGTAGGTTCGTCCAGGATCAGCAACTGTGGCGGCGTGGGCCCGCCAAGGCGGCATGCTATCCCCGCCCGCAACATCTGCCCGCCGCTAAGCGTGCCGACGATCTGAAGCGCGGCGTCTGCGCGAAATAGAAAGCCCGCGAGCACGGCGCGACATGCATTTTCGTCCGCATCCGGGTTGAGGCGCCGAAAATTGTCGAGGATCGATGCCGCCGGATCGAGGAACGACACATGCTGGTCTATGACGGCGCTGGGAACCTGGAGACACACATGGCCGGCAGTTGGCGGCTGCTCGCCCGCGATCAGTTTCAGCAGCGTGCTTTTGCCGGCGCCATTCACGCCGGTGATGGCGATGCGCTCGGGGCCCACGATGTGCATGTCGAGGTGCTGGAACAGCGGACGGTCGGGTTCGTACTCCGCGCATACATCGTGCAGCTCCAGCACCGCACGCTCCGCATGCAACCCAGTGTGCGGCAGAACGACCGACAGTTCCTGCAGGACCTCGATGCGCGCCCGCGCAGCCGCTACCGCATCGGCGGCGTCATCGACGAGCCTTTCCGTGAGGCGTTTGCCGCTTCCGCCGCTTGCTTCGGCGGCATTCTTGCGCGCACCCATAAGGATGCGGGGCATGTCGCCTCGCGCAGCCTTCCGTGATCCCGCTGCGTCGCGGCGCAGCTTTCGCTCCATGGCCATTTGGGCTTTGCGCTTTGCCGCCGTCTGCTGCTTTTGGGCATGCGCAAGATCCGCTTCCGCCGCCTCCAGTTCTACAGCCTTGCGTTCGCGATAGCGGGTCCAGTTGCCGCCATAGCGCGTCGCACCCAGCGTGGTCAGCTCGATGATGGCGTCCATGCCGTCCAGAAGGGCACGGTCGTGGCTCACCACCAAAAGACCCGCGGTCCAGCCTTCGACGAGCCTGCGGACGGCGTTCCGGCCAGCGCGGTCGAGATTGTTCGTCGGCTCGTCGAGCAGGAGGAAGTCGGGCGCATCGAAAATGGCCGCGGCAAGGGCGGCCCGGGTGCGCTGCCCGCCCGAAAGCGAGGCGACTGTGGTAGAAGCGCTGGCGTCCAGGTCGACGCGCGACAGCGCGCCGCGGACCCGCTCCTCGAGCGTCCAGTCGGCATCGGCGAGTTCATCGATGGCGGCGGTTCCATCTTCGGCACGTCGCAGGATGCGCAATGCGTCGCTGATCCCGAACAGGTCGGCAATGGTCTCGGTCGCCGACGTGCGGATCGCCTGCCGCATCAGGCGGACGCGGCCATCGACGACGAGGGTACCAGAGCGTGGTCGTAGATCCCCGGACAGGAGGTGGAGCAGGGTCGACTTGCCGACGCCGTTGCGTCCGACCAGGCCCACGCGCTCGCAGGACAGATGCAGGTCGATCCCCGTCAAGACCGGCCGTTCGTCTGGGGTCGCCCAATGGAGCGCCGATGCGCTAATCGAGGGCATGGACAGGACCTCCGACATTCTTGAAACGACACGGTATCGTGCAGATAATAGCAGGATCGATGCTATGCAATGCGAATGTCGGAGGGAGACCTTGCTGTGACGAAAGCTGGCGGTCGGCCCACCAAGGCGCAAGCTGCGGCGCGCGACGAGGCGTTGCTCGACGCTGCACGCCGATTGTTCTCCGAGCGCGGGTATGCCGGCACGTCCATCGATCAGGTCGCCGCGACGCTCGGGTGGTCGAAGCACACAGTCTACAACCGCCATGCGGGCAAGCTTCCTTTGCTCGAGGCAGTTGTGGATCGAGACGTAGGCAGGTTCATCGCTGCTCTTGAAGACGCTGGACAAGGAACCGATCCGCTGGCGTCGCTCCGGGCGATGGCGCGCACGTATTTCGTTTTCTCCGCCTCGCCGGGATACGCAGCGCTCTACGCGGCGATTGCGCTCGAGGCAGCCAACTCGGCACATCTTCGGGAGCGATTGCGGGCATGGGCTGCGGCTGCCCTTAAGCCAATGCTTGATGCAATCGAGCAAGTCGCTCAACTTGCCCGTTGGCAAAAACATGGTGTCGATGAAGCTTGTCAGCTTCTGGTTGATCTCCTGGACGGAGAGGCCAGCAGGGCTAAGTGGGACGGTATCGTGGGAGATCATCTCGAACAGCGGTTCGAGCGCCGATGGGAGATTTTTCGGCGCATGATGTTCGACGACCTTGATGACGACCGGGGGGCTGAACGACAGCGCTGATGCCGAGCGGCTGACGCCGGGCGCGTGGCAAGTTCTCTCAGAAGCTGCCGTTCATGGTTGGACTATCGAACGACCGGATCTGGTCGGTAGAGGTCGCTCATCCGGCTTGAAGACGTGGCGCAAAGCTGCTGATGACCCAATTTAGCCAAGACAACGATGCAGACCGAACCATTTTCTTCAAAATATTTCTAAAACACCCTACTTATATTGAACGAGAATGTGGTTGTCGTAGGCGTATAGTCCTTCTTCGCCACAGAACGGGTAAATCCGACGTTGATTGCTGTCGCAGGGTCCAGGCTGACACTCCCACTGGCTCCCAGTCTAAGCGTCTGTTGCCGGTTGTCCTGCGCGACACCGTTGAATTTTGTGGTTCCACCATGAGCATAAACTGCGTCTAAGGACAGCCAAGCGCCATTGCCAACGTCGTGACTGATGTGACCGTCGACGCCGACCAGGGCTCTTTGCTGCAGCCTGCCGTCACCTCGGTACTTGTCGTTGACCGTAAACAACTGGACATTACCATTCACGGCAAAGAGCGCACGCCGGCCGAGGTACTTCCCGTACGAGACCTGGGGCTTCAGCATCCAGCGATTCTTGCCGATGTTAAGAAGACTCCCCGCATCATAGGCGCCAGTCGGAGCCGTCACGCCGATTGACCCCGTGAGATAAGCTGACGGCTGCCAAGCGGCGAACTCCCGGCGCGTCAGCGCAGGCGCGCCCGAGATGTTCATGACGAAAACGGCGTTCACATCTCCCAGGCCCTCGCTGTGGGTCTGAAGGTTTGTGCCATCAAGACGTGCGGTCACGAAGCCGTAGGGTACGATGAGTTGGACGGCCGCCGCTCGGCCAGCGATGCCGAAAGAACGCGCATAGCGCGCTATGGGCACATGCGCGTCCACAGACACGCCTTCGATGGGTAGCGAAAGATCGACCGAAGCCTCTGTGTTTGAATAGGTGTAGTAGAGGAACAGGATGTTCGTATCGACTGGAACATTCTCCCAGTCCCTGGCGCCCTGAGCGAAGGCGGGTTCCGACACCATGATCAGCCCACCGGCTAGGAGGATCGCGAACGCGGCTTTGTGCTTGCTCACAGTCGCTATGAACCGCGCCGGGTTTGCCGGAGGCCATTAGATGTGAGTCACGCCGCCATAACGATCTGCTCAGCGGCAGCATAGTAGTTCGCTTCGGCTTCGGCAGGCAGGATGTTGCCGATGGGCTCGAGGAGCCGGCGATGGTTGAACCAATCGACCCATTCGAGGGTGGCGTATTCGACGGCTTCGAAGCTGCGCCATGGGCCGCGTCGATGGATGACTTCAGCCTTGTACAG
>NZ_QQWY01000065.1:0-17133 GCF_003950455.1 Sphingomonas sp. ABOLE | reverse complement strand
TTTGGTACAAGTGCCGGCCTGAAGGGAAGGGGCTTAAGCGTGAAAACCCCTCTCGCTCGTGTCGCGAAACCCCTCTCCCTCCCCGCCAAAACACGCTATCAGCCCCGCCACAGGAGCACAGAATGAAGCGTATCGCCGTCTATTGCGGTTCGGCCAGCCCGGCCGACCCGGTCTATATCGAAGCTGCCCGCACCCTCGGCCGCACGCTCGCCGAGCGCGGCATCGGCGTCGTCTATGGCGGTGGCCGGCTGGGGCTGATGGGCGCGGTCGCCGATGCGGCGCTGGAGGCCGGCGGCGAGGTGATCGGCGTGATCCCCACCCTGCTCGTCAATGCCGAAGTCGCGCATCGCGGGCTCACGGCCCTCGAAGTCTGCGAGACGATGCACGAGCGCAAGGCGCGCTTCACCGAGTTGGCGGACGGGTTCATCAACCTGCCCGGCGGCACGGGGACGATGGATGAATTGTGGGAGGCGATGAGCTGGGCGCAGCTCGGCTATCACACCGATCCGATCGGGCTGCTCAACATCGCGGGCTATTACGACAAGTTGGTCGAGTTCTGGGAGCATATGGGCACCGTGGGTTTCGTTCGCCCGCAGCACCAGGGGCTGCTGCTGGTCGACAGCACCATCGACGGGCTGCTGACCAAGATGGCTGAGGCTCAGCCAGTGGTGCCGATCGCGCAGCTGCGCCGCGAACAGCTGTAATGCGCTTTCCCGGCCGCGATGCGATCGTCGCGACCGCGGGCGAGTCGATTGCCCGCGGCTCGCGCAGCTTCGCCGCCGCAAGCAAGCTGTTCGATCCCGAGACTCGCGAGCGCGCCTGGCTGCTCTATGCCTGGTGCCGCCGCTGCGACGATATCGTCGACGGCCAGGACCATGGCCATGGCATGACCCGCGTCGCCGCCCCCGCGGCCCGACTGGCGGAGGTTCGCGAACGCACCGCGGCGGCGCTGGCAGGGGAATGGGTCGGCGACGCCGCGTTCGACGCGCTGCGCATCGTCGCGGCGGAGACCGGCATGCCGCACCGCTTCGCCTGGGACCTGATCGAAGGCTTCGCGCTCGACGCCGAGGACTGGCGCCCGCAGACCGAGGACGATCTGCTGCGCTATTGCTACCATGTCGCCGGCGTGGTCGGCTGCATGATGGCGGTGGTGATGGGGGTCGCGCCCGACGACGCAGCAGTGCTCGACCGCGCCTGCGATCTCGGCCTCGCCTTCCAGCTCGCCAACATCGCCCGCGACATCGGCGAGGATGCCGAAGCAGGGCGCTGCTATCTGCCCGCCGACTGGCTTGCCGAAGTGGGGCTCACCGCCGCCGATCCGATGGCCGACCTCAATGCGCTCGCCATTCTGGGGACGCGGCTCGCCGATCGCGCGGAAGGCTATGAGATCAGCGCGCGCGGCGGTGCGGCGGCGCTGTCGTTCCGCTCGGCCTGGGCGGTGCTGGCGGCGGCCGACATCTATGGCGGGATCGCGCGCAAGGTGCGGGCACAGGGCCCGCGGGCCTGGGACAGCCGCACCACCACCTCAGGCGGCGAGAAGCTCGGTGCGATCGTGAAGGCCTGGGGTTCGGCCTATCGCCGTGCGCCGACGCCGCGTCCGGCAGGGTTGTGGACGCGGCCGCGCTGAAGCCGGCTCCGCGGCCGCCCCAACAGACGACATCCCGGCGAAGGCCGGGATCCAATCGCCTCTCGCTAAAAGCCGGAGCCTTGATGTAGGCCTCAATGGGTCCCGGCTTTCGCCGGGGTGACAGAACAACAGGCCTCCTGGGCCTACCCGTTCAGCGCGTTGATCGCCGCATGCACCCGCGCCTCGATCTCGCGGCGGGGCAGCCCGGGCGGGATCGGCTCGCCAAAGCGGAAGACGATCTCGCCTGGGCGCATCAGTCCCTTGCGCGGCCAGACACTTCCGCTGCGCACCGCCACCGGCACCACCGGCAGGTCGAGCGCGCGGTAGAGTCCGGCAAAGCCCGAGCGCAGCGGCGGCGCCTCCCCCGGCAGCACCCGCGTCCCCTCCGGGAAGATCAGCACCGAACGCCCGCTCGCCCGCGCCGCCTGCGCCGCCCGCATCATCGAGCGTAGCGCGGTTGCATTGGCCTCGCGATCGACCACGATCGTGCCGTAACGCTGCGCCGCCCAGCCCCAGAGCGGGATGCTGGCCAGTTCGCGCTTCATCACCGTTGCTGGGCTGTGCAGGATCCGGGTCAGTTCCAGCGCCTCGAAGTAGCTTTCATGCTTGCCGGCGAACAGCAGCTGTCCCTCGGGCACCGTGCCCTCGATCCGCAGCCGCGCACCGACGATGGCGTGCAACGACCATTGCATCGTCCACGCCCAGAAATTGGAATAGGCGCGCAGGAAGCGCCCGCCAAATAGCGCCGCGAACGGGACGCACAGCACCAGGATGATCGACACGCCGTAGAAGAAGATGCGGAAGAGAACCGTACGCACCGCGTCCATCAATCGACCCCCAGCAACAGCGCCCCCCGGCGCACCAGATATTTGTGATATTCGCGCAGCAGCATCCGCCAGCCGGGGCGGCTCGGTACGCCGTCGCCGACGATCGTCACGCCCTGCAGGACATGGGCGAGCTCCAGCCGGGCGCGCGCCATGTGCCAGTCCGAGGTGACCAGCCTGATGGAGTGATAGTCGTGATCGTGCACCCAGCGCCCGGTCTCGTCGGCGTTGGAGCGGGTGTCGACCGCCTCGTGCCCCAGATCCACGCAGCATCCGAACAGCGCACGGTCAGCGGAGAATTGCGCCGCCAGCTCGCGCGGACGCACGTCGGGATTCACCCCGCTGACCAGCATCCGCCTGGCATCTTCGCGGCGCAGCGCATCGAGCCCGCGCTGGATCCGCCCCGGCCCGCCGGTCAGCACCACCACCGCATCGGTGCGATGCGCGCCCAGCGGCTTGCCGAGGCTGAACAGGAACAGCGCGAAGCCCGCGCCCCAGCCGAGCGCGAGCAGCACCAGCAGGAAGAACAGCCGCCGGATCACAGCTTGCGCCCCAGCGTGTGGAGTACGGTCAGCCGTGTCGCCACGGTGGCGAGCAAGGCGAAGCCGATCGGTAGCAGCAGGAGCAGCGTCCAGTCGACCGGCGCCAGCGTCGCGCCGCCCAGCACTTCCGATCCGGTCAGCGCCAGCTTGGTCTGGAACAGCGCGACCAGTGCCAGCGCCGCCAGGGTGCCGATCGCGCCGCCGAGCAGCGTGTCGCGCGCGATTCGGCGCTGGAGAAGGCGCGCCACCTGGAGATCGGTCGATCCGAGCATGTGGAGCACGTCGATCGTATCGCGGTGCGTGTCCAGCCCCGCGCGCGCAACGAGCAGCGCGACCCCGGCCGTCGCCGCGGCGATGACCAGCACCAGCCCGATCGCGACGAGCCCCAGTGCGCCGAGCAGCCCGCGTACCGGCGACAGCCATCGCGCGCTGCTGTCCACCCGCGCCTGGGGGGCGACGCGGCGGGCGGCGGCGGACACCTGCGCGGTCGATCCCTCCGTGGCGGTCACGTCGATCAGCACGGGCATCGGCAGCTCGGGATCGAGCCCGACATCGCCGAGCCACGGCTTGAGCAGCGCCGCCAGCTCGGCACGATCGGCCTCGCGCACGCGCGTGACGCCAGGCACTTTGGCGACAGCTGCAACCAGTGCCTTGGCCCGCACGTCACGCAGCCCGGCATCGGGTTCGACCAGCTGCACCGTCAGCTGCCCGGCGAGCTGGCGATCGAGCCCGATGGCCGAACGCGCCACGCCCAGCCCCAGCGCCCCGGCCAGCACGGTGAGGAACAGCATGATCCCCATGATGCCCGCCATCACCCAGCCGCGCTGGCCTTCGCCGAGCAGTCGCAGGTCGATCGCGGCGCGATGCCGGAAGCCGTTCATGCGCCCCCCGGCGGATGGCGGAGCAGGCCGCTGGGATCGACCAGCTTGCCCTTCTCGACGCGCATCAGCTGCGCGTGCGGAATGCGGCCGATCAGGTGGAGATCGTGCGTCGCGACGACGATGGTGGTGCCCAGCCGGTTGAGCGCCTCGAACAGGTGCAGCAGCCGGTCCGCCATGTCGGGATCGACGTTGCCGGTCGGTTCGTCGGCGACGAGGATCTCGGGCCGGGCGATCACCGCGCGCGCAATCGCGATGCGCTGCTGCTCGCCGCCCGACAGCGTCGGCGGCTTGGCGGTGACGCGCGCGCTCAGCCCCACCCAGGCAAGCATCTCCATTACCGGCGCCTCGATCTCGCTTTCGCGCACCCCCGCCACGCGCAGCGGAAGGGCGACATTGTCATAGGCGGAAAGCTGCGGCAGCAGCCGGAAGTCCTGGAACACCACGCCGATCCGGCGGCGGAAGCCGGGCAGCCGCGCGCGCGGCAGCGACCCCGCATCCTCGCCGAACAGCCGCACCGCGCCGCGCGTCGGGCGCTGGGCGAGGTAGAGCAGCTTGAGCAGCGAGGTCTTGCCGGCACCGGACGCGCCGGTGAGGAAATAGAAGCCGCCCGTCGCCAGCGTGAAGCTCACGTCCGACAGCGTTTCCGGTCCGGTCCCATAGCGCAGGCCGACATTTTCGAAGTGCACGATGTTGCCCATGCGCCGTGCGGCCCGGCCTCCTGTTCGCGGTGGTCTTAGGCCGCCATCGCACAGCCCCGGATTCCGCTCAAGCCGCCGTCCGTCCCAAGCCGCTTGCTGGCCCGAATCGGCCCCGCTAGACTCGCACGTCCGTCGCGTTTCGGACGGGTACCAGGGGGTGTGGGCATGATCTTGGAGTGCAGCCAGTGCGGATCGCGCTACGAGGTGCCGGATTCGGCGATCGGCCCGGACGGCCGCACGGTACGCTGCGCCAATTGCAAGCATAGCTGGTTCCAGTCGGGCGCTTCGCCGGCACCCGCCGCCCCGCCGCCTGCCCCGGCCGCGGCCCTCGCGCCGGAGCCCGAGCCCGCACCGCTCCCCCCGCGCAGCTTTGCCGCGGCCGAGCCCGTGCCGGAGCCCAGCTACGATCCGTTCGACGAACCCGCCCCGAAGCAGCGCAGCGGCATCCGCTGGACGATCGCGGCGCTGGTCGCGCTCGTCTCGGTGCTGCTCGGCGGCGCGGCCCTGCTCTACTGGAAGGCCCCGCAGGTGCTGACCCAACTCGGCCTGCCGATCGGGGGCGCGAATGCGCAGCTGGTGTTCAGCGAGAAGAACGTCGCGCTGCAGGCACGGACGGACGGCAGCAAGCTGTTCATCGTCTCGGGCAAGGTGCTCAACGACAGCGCCACGGCCCAGCATGTGCCCGACATCCGCATCCAGCTGCTCGATGGCGAGCGCCGCGAGGTCTATAGCTGGCGGATTACCCCGCCGGTCCGCACGCTGGAGCCCAAGGCCGGCTTCGACTTCAACGGGGCCAAGGTCGACGTGCCCAGCGGTGCCAAATCGGTGAAGCTCAGCTTTGTGAGCGAATTCGACGGGTGACGACGAGCAGGCGGCCGCCGTCGAGCAGGGCCGCCGCCACCATGCCGAGCCCCGAGGCGAGCACCAGCGCCTGTGCGCCGAGGCCGGCCTGGACCAGCCACAGCCCCAGCCCGCCGGTCACCAGGAAGAAGGCGAGGATGCCGTTGATGCCCGCGGCGACCTGGTCGCCCAGCGAGCGCAGCGCATAGACGAACACCACCTGGACGCCATCGAAGAGGATGAACGGCGCCCACAGCAGCAGCATCGTCGCCGCCATCGCATGGACCTCGCCCGGCGCGGGAAAGCGCGCCACGACCAGCATCGGCACCAGCATCAGGCAGGCGGCCAGCAGCCCGGTGGCAAGCGCGGCGAGCAGCGCGGCGATGCCGGCCCGCCCTGCTGCCGCCTGCGGCACCCCCTCGCCCACCGCATTGCCGGCGCGCACCCCCGCCGCCGACCCAAGTCCCAGCGCCACCGCAAAGGTGACGTTGTGGATCGAGAAGACGATCTGGAAGGCATGCGCGGTGGTCTCGCCCAATTGGGTGGAGAGCGCGATCAGGATCGAGAAGCCGACCAGCTCCAGCCCCGATGCCACTGCCGGCACCACGCCGAATCGGGCGAGCGCCCAAGCGCCGCGCCACGTCTCCGCCCGCCCCCAGTCGCCGAGCAGCCGCACCCCGCGCGGCTCGGCACGCGGCAGCGTCCAGGCGGCGGCGAGCATGCCGATCGCGCCGAGCGCCGACGCGATGGCCGTGGCGGTCGCCGCGCCGACCGCGCCGAGTGCCGGCAGCCCCCAGGCGCCGGTCGCGAGCAGCCAGGCGAGCAGCGCGTTGATCGGCAGCACGGCGAGGTTGACCACCGTCACCCGCGCCGGCCGGCTGACGCCTTCGAGGAAGAAACTCGTTGCAATGGTGAGCAGCTGGAACGGATAGGCGAGCGCCATCACCCGCACCACCGGCGTACTCGCCGCGACCAGGTCCGGCGCGACGCCCACCCCAGCGAGCAAAGGCGCCGCGAAGCCGAACAGGATGGCCATGCTCGCCAAGCCGAGCAGCAGCGCGAGCAGCAGGCCTTCGTGGAGCACGCGGCCGGTCTGGCGCAGTTCGCCGGCGCCGTCGGCGCGCGAGACGTGGACGAGGATGCCGGTCAGCGCGCCCAACCCCATCACGATTCCTGGGAAGGTAATCGTCCGGCTCGCGCCCAGCGCCGCGACCTGGTGGGTGCCGGCCATGCCCACCACCACCACGTCCGTCACATGCAGAATCGTCCAGTTGAGCCCGGTCAGCATCACCGGCCAGGCCAGCGCGAGAAGGCGGCGCGTTTCGGCGGCGAGCGGGGTGGCAACGGACATGGCCGGAGGCATAGGCGGAAGCGACAACGCAAGAAACCCGCACAAAGCGGGTTGCCAGCCCGATTTCGCTTTGCTAGGGGCCGCTGCCTTACCAGCCGCTGGTATGGAAATGCCGGCGGAAATTCACGTGCGGTCGTGGCGGAACTGGTAGACGCGCAACGTTGAGGTCGTTGTGGCCGAAAGGCCGTGGAAGTTCGAGTCTTCTCGACCGCACCATGAATTCAGAGGATGGGGGCTACGGCCCCCATTTTCGCATCTGCGCAACAAGCGCGACAATTTATCGGATAATCGGGCACAGTTTTGCGACATGTGCGTCGTACCCGCCGAACAAGGACGAGCGGGCCTGCGGGCCCGCTTCTGATTCGGAACAAGGGACGGAGCAACGATGAAGCGACTGGGGACCACCCTGGCAGGACTGTTGGCAGGCGTATCGCCGCTGGCGGCGCAGGCACAGACAACGACGCCGATGCAGCAGGCGGGCGGCCGCCCCGCCCAGACCCAGCCCGCCGCGCCCGTACAGGAAGATCCCTATACCGACGAGATCGTCGTCACCGCCAGCGAGCCGCGCGGCGCGGTGAAGGGCGACATTCCGCCCGAGATCCAGCTCAACCAGGCGGACATCCGCGCCTATGCCGTCTCCTCGGTCGCCGACCTGCTCAACGAACTCGCGCCGCAAACCGGCAGCGCGCGCGGCAGCGGCCGGCCGGTGGTGCTGCTCAACGGCCGCCGCATCTCCAGCTTCGCCGAGATTCGCGACCTGCCGACCGAGGCGATCGAGCGCGTCGACATCCTGCCCGAGGAGGTCGCGCTCAAGTTCGGCTATTCGGCCGACCAGCGCGTGGTGAACTTCGTGCTGCGCGAACGCTTCCGCGCGCTCACCACCGAACTCGAAGGCGGCGTGCCGACCGAGGGCGGCAACAG
Organism: Sphingomonas sp. ABOLE; assembly: GCF_003950455.1. Classification (NCBI taxonomy): domain Bacteria; kingdom Pseudomonadati; phylum Pseudomonadota; class Alphaproteobacteria; order Sphingomonadales; family Sphingomonadaceae; genus Sphingomonas; species Sphingomonas sp. ABOLE. Next base: position 9,449 of record NZ_QQWY01000065.1, on the reverse strand, counting down.
CACCCAGGAGATGCAGGCGGACATCCTCAAGATCAACCGCGATCGCCGCGTCAATCTCGACGTGAAGTACCAGGGCACTTCGGCGCTGCTGGAGAGCGAGCGCAACGTGCAGGCGACGTTCAACGACGGCAGCGGCGTCAACCAAGCGCCCTATCGCACGCTGGTCGCCCCCAGCCAGGACCTCACCGTCAACGGCAGCTATGCCCGCAACCTCAGCGAAAAGGTCGGCGCGACGGTCAACGGCACGCTGGAAGTGCAGCAGAGCGAAGCGCTGCGGGGACTCGCATTGTCGCAGAGCGCGGCGCCGCTGGCGCTCACCGCCGAACCCAGCCCGCTCACCGCCAGCAGCCGCACGATCACCTCGCATTTCGGCACTACGCTCAACGGAGATGAACTGCCGTGGAGCAACAGCTGGAGTTGGTCGCTCACCGGCAATTACGATCGCGTCGAGAGCAAGACGATCACCGATCGCGGCTTCGATTCGCTCGGCGCGGCGCGCCCAGCCGATCGCGGCAATTCGACCTCGAACACCGGCACGGTCGACGCACTGCTGCGCGGGCCCCTGTTCAAGCTGCCGGCCGGCGATGTCTCGACCTCGCTGCGGATCGGCGGCAGCCTCAGCGGGTTCGACAGTACCGCCTTCCGCAATGGCCTGACCACCGATGCCTCGCTCTCGCGCAACATCGGCAGCAGCCAGCTCAACATCGACCTGCCGATCGCCAGCCGCCGCCGCGACGTGCTCCAGCCGCTCGGCGACCTGACGATCAACGGCAACGTCGCCGTCCAGCACCTCTCGGACTTCGGCACGCTGACCACCACGGGCTATGGGGTGAACTGGTCACCGTTCAAGCCGGTGCGGCTGCTCGCCTCCTGGACCGATGCCGAGGATGCGCCGAGCACCAGCCAGCTCGGCGGCCCCGTCGTCGCCAGCCCGAACACCCGCGTGTTCGACTATCGCACCGGCCAGACGGTGACGATCACCACCATCACCGGCGGCAATCCCGCGCTTCAGGCGGAAAAGCGCCATGTGATGAAGCTGGGGTTGGAATTGCGGCCGTCGGAGAAGACCGACCTGTCGATCCGCGCCGATTATGTGACCAGCCGCATCCGCAACGACATCGCCACCTTCCCCGCTGCCACCGCGGCGATCGAGGCGGCGTTCCCCGATCGCTTCGTCCGTGATCCCGACGGCGATCTGGTGAGCATCGACAATCGCGCGGTGAACTTCGCCGAAAACAACACCCAGCAGCTGCGCTGGGGCTTCAACCTTTCGGTGCCGATCAAGTCGTCGCTCGAGAAGAAGATCGCCGCAATGCGTGCCCAGCGCGAGAAGGAGCGCGCCGACGCGATCGCCGCGGGCAAGCCGCTGCCGGCGGAAGGCCAGGCGCGGCTGTTCGGCCAGGGCCAGAACGGCCAGCGTCCGCCGTTCGGCGGCAGCCTGTTCGGTCCGCCCCCCGCCCCCCCGGCCGGCGCAGCGCCCGGCGGCGGTGGCCAAGGCGGCGGCGCCGCGCGGGCACGTGGCGGCTTCGGCGGGCCCAATGGCGCGTTGGCGGGCCGGCTGCAGTTCAGCCTCTACCACACCTGGTACTTCAAGAATCAGATCAAGATCCGCGACGGCGTGCCGATCCTCGACCTGTTGCACGGCGATGCCGCCGGCAATGCGGGCGGCCAGCCGGCGCATCAGATCGATGCGCAGGCGGGCTTCACCAAGGACGGTGTCGGCATGCGGCTCGGCTTCAAATGGCAGAGCAGCACCAGCGTCTATACCGGGCTGAACAACACCAACCAGCTCAATTTCGGCGATCTCGGCACGTTCAACCTGCGCGTGTTCGCGGACCTCGGCCGCCAGATCAAGCTGGTGCGCGCGCATCCCTGGCTGCGCGGCACGCGGGTGAGCCTGGGGGTGACCAACCTCCTCAACAGCCGCCAGCGCGTGACCGATCAGACCGGCGCGGTGCCGCTCAACTACCAGCCCGATCTGCTCGACCCCACCGGCCGCGCGGTGACCCTCAGCATCCGCAAGCTGTTCTTCTGAGCGCGGGCGGGCGCGGCGCCGGTTGCGCGCCGCGCCCGCTTGGCCCATCACCCGGCACGAACCGAACGGGGGATGGCGAATGAAGCGTGGGTTGCTGGTGGCGGCATGGGCCGCGGCGAGCGTGCTGGCGGTACCGGCGAGCGCGCAGGTGAGTGCGGACTGGGTTCGCGCGCACGAGACCTTCCTCGCCGGCGACGAGCTGCGCGGTCGCGGCAGCGCGACGCCCGACGAGGCGATCGCCGCCGCCTATGTCGCCGCGCAGTTCCGCGGCTTCGGCCTCCAGCCCGCGCCGGGCATGGACGGCCATCTCCAGAAGGCCGAGATCGTCCGGCTGAAGCTCAAGGCGCCGATCACGCTCACCGCCAACGGCGCACCCGTGCCGGGCGCGGTGCTGCTCGTCGGCGACGGCACAGGCAGCGAGGGCGTCGCCCGGCTCACCCCGGCCAAGGCGATGTCGCGGATGGCGCCCACCCCGGTGATGCTGATCACCGGCGAGATGCCCGTCATGCAGCTTTACCGGCTTGCACGCTCGTTCAAGACGCCGCGCCTGCTGCTAGTGCGGGAGAGCGCCGACACGGAGGCGATGATCAAGGGCCTGCACGGCGAACCGCGCCTGCCCGGCGGGCTGCGCAGCGAGCCGCGCGAACCCGCACCCTCGATCGTAGTGCTGCCCGCAGCCGCCTTCGATGCACTCGCGGCGCAGAAAGATCCCAAGGTTTCGCTCACCGTGCCGGTGGAAGAGAAGGTCGCCACCACCACCAACGCGATCGGCTGGCTGCCGGGTGCCGACCCCAAGGCCGGCGTGTTGCTGCTCAGCGCGCATCTCGATCACCTCGGCGTCCAGGCGGACGGCACGATCCTGCACGGTGCCAATGACGACGCCTCAGGCACCACTGCGGTGCTCGAACTCGCCCGGACGCTGGCCGCCAAGGGCCGCACCAAGCGCGGCATCCTGTTCGTCGCGTATGGTGCGGAAGAGATCGGCGGCTATGGCTCGACCTATTTCGGTGCCCACCCGCCGGTGCCGCTCGACCAGATCGTCGCCAATGTCGAAGTCGAGATGATCGGCGCGCAGGACCCCAAGCTCCCCGCCGGGACGATGATGATGACCGGCTTCGAGCGCTCGACGCTGGGCGAGACGCTGAAAAGCCACGGCGCGCTGGTCGCCGCCGATCCCTATCCGGAGCAGAACTTCTTCCAGCGTTCGGACAATTATTCGCTCGCGAGGAAGGGCGTCGTCGCCCACACCATCTCCGGCTGGGCGGTGGTGCCGACCTATCACAGCAAGGACGACACGCTCGCCAATATCGACATCGCCTTCATGACCCGCGCGATCCAGTCGCTGGTCGAGCCGCTGCATGCGCTGGCCAACAGCGACGCCAAGCCGGAATGGAAGCCGGGCGGCAAGCCCGAATGACCGAACGAGGTAGCATGACCACCCCCCATATCGTCGCGCTCGGCGGCACGCTTCGCGCGCAATCGAGCACCGCCCGCCTGCTCAGCGCCGCGCTCGCCCGCGCGGAGGCGCGCGGCGCGCGCACCACGTTGCTCACCGGGCCCGACATCGTCTTCCCGCATTTCGAACCCGAGCATGGCGACAGCGATGCCAAGGTGATGCGGTTCGTCGAGACGCTGCGCAGTGCCGATGCGGTGCTCATCGGCTCGCCGGGCTATCACGGCACGATTTCCGGGCTGGTGAAGACCGCGCTCGACTATGTCGAGCTGCTCAGCCGCGACGATCGCGTCTATTTCGACGGCATGCCGGTGGGCCTGATCGCCACCGCCGCGGGTTGGCAAGCGTCGGTCTCGACACTGCAGGCGCTGCGCACCATCACCCACGCGCTGCGCGGCTGGCCGACGCCGATGGGGATTGCGGTAAACACGGTCGAGACGCCGGACGTGGAATCGCACTGCCAGGCATCGCTCGACGTGATGGTCGGGCAGATCTTCGACTTCCTGAAGCGCTGAGGCGCCCCCCACCAGCCGTCATCCCGGCGAAAGCCGGGATCCATTCGCCGCTACGTTAGGACTAGAGCCGAGACGGTGACCCCAATGGATTCCGGCTTTCGCCGGAATGACGGGCTTGGGCGTCTATTCGAACCAGTGCCGGTGGGCGAAATAGCCGGCGATCCCCAGCGCCATCGTTAGGCACACCGCCACCACGCCCCAGAAGGCCCAGGGCTCGTGCGCCCAGGGAATGCCGTCGACATTCATGCCGAGCAGGCCGGTAAGGAAGGTCAGCGGCAGGAACACCATCGCGACGATCGCGATCACCAGCGAGCGCTGATCGAGCAGCTCGCCGCGCAGATCGGTGAGCGTTTCGTGGGTAAGCGCGGCGCGCTCGCGGATGCTCTCGACTTCCTCCGCCATGCGCGCGGCGCGGTCGGCAGCGGCGGCAAGGTGGAGCCGGTCGTCCTCACGCAGCCATTCGCCAGGCAGGCCGGCCAGCTTCTCGATCGCAGCGCGCTGCGGATTGAGGAAGCGGCGATAGCCGATCGCCTGCACCCGCACCTTGTTCACCATCCGCCGCAGCTCGAAGGCGCGGTGCCCGGAAATCTGCTCCTCGCAATCGTCGAGCGAGTCGCCGAGCTCGGCCACCACCGGGTCGAGTTCCTCGGTGATTGCCGAGGCGATCGCGGCGATCAGGTCGCCGGGATCGAGGATCTTGTGCGACTCCACCTCGTCGCGCACCGATTGCAGCGCGCTCAGATGCTTGCGCGTCACCGAAAAGACGCAGCCGCCCATCGCGTAGATGCGGATCGAGGCGAGCGGATCGGAGGCGGTCGTCGCCTCGGACGACAACCCGCGCAGGTTGATCACCGCGCCCTCGCCGACCGCGTCGCAGCGCGGGCGCGTTTCGGTCGCGGTCAGCGCGTCGATCACATATTGCGACAGCTGCGCCTCGCCGCCGAGCCAGAGCTGGGCGCGCTCGTCATTGGTGGTCAGATGGATCCAGGTGAGGCCGCCATTCTGCCCGAGCGCCGCGCGCATCGTCGGCTGCTCGACCTTGCCGTCCTTCACGACATAGGCAAAGCCGCTCAACCCGCCATCTCCAGAAAGAGCGACAGGCCTTCGCCGGGATCGGCGGGGGGACGGGCGAGGATGCGCGCGGCATCGGCACGCGCGCGGTTGAGGATGGCGTCGGGCACGTCGCCACAATGGAAAAGCCGGTCGGCCTGCGCAAGCAGCCGCGCCTGCCGCAGCGTGAGATCCTCGGGATCGGGCGAGGTCAGCCGCAGGGTGACGAGCTCGGCTTGGGGTGCGGCGCCCTGGGCCAGCCAGCGATCGACATCGCCGTCGCTTGCGAGCAGGTCGAGCATGCCGCCCTCGCCGAGCGCATCGGCCAACGCGCGCCGGCGAGCACCTGCATCGGGCCAGCGCGCCTTCATCGCCGCCCGGCTGCGGTCCAGCCCCTTGGCCAGCGCGCCGAGGCTCGTCGGCAGCAAGGCCTCCAGCCGTTGCCGCAGCGCCGCGGCGAGCCCGGCGGAAACCCCGCCGGTGCCGATGGCGATCAGTACCGGATCGCGGTCGACGATCGCCGGCAGGGTGAAGTCGCACAGCTCGGGCCGGTCGACGCAATTGACCAGCACCCCGCGCACCTTGAGCCGAGCGACCACCGCCTCGGGTTCGCCGAGCGCGACGATGGCGAGCGCGGCACTATCGCCCTCGCCCACCACCAGCGCACCGGCGCGGTCGAGCAGGCGGCGCTTGGCGTCCGCCGGCTCGCCTTCGCCGACCAGAATCACCGGCCGCCCCGCCAGCTTCACGAACAGGGGCAGCGCGGCGAGCGTCACTTGAGCCAGTCCGGCACCTGCTCGGCGGCCATGATCTCCTCAGCGGAGATGCGGCCGGCGACGATGGCGTAGCGGTCGCCCGAGACCAGCACCTCGGGCACCAGCGGGCGGCTGTTATAGGTGCTGGCCATGGTCGCGCCGTACGCGCCGGCCGTCTCCAGCACCGCGAGGTCGCCGGCCTGCACGGCGTCGATCTCGCGCGCCTTGACGAACACGTCGGTGCTTTCGCACACCGGCCCGGCGACGTTGGCGACGAAGCGCTCGCCGTTCGGCTTCACCGCCGCAAAACCATGATAGGCATCGTACAGCGCGACCCGGGCGAGATCGTTCATCGCCGCATCGACCACCACCCAGGGATGGACCTGCCCCGGCTTAACCCACAGCACTTCGGTGACGAGCACGCCCGCGCTGCCGGCGATGGTGCGGCCCGGCTCGAACATGAGTTCCACGTCCCAGTCCCTGGTCACCCGCGCGACCATTTCGGCATAGGCCTCCGGCGTCGGCGGCACCTCCCCCGGGCGATAGGCGACGCCCAGGCCCCCGCCGAGATCGACATGGGTGATGGTGTGGCCGTTGCCGCGCAGCTCGGCGAGCAGCCGGCCGACGCGCGCGAACGCGGCCTCCAGCGGCGCGAGGCCGAGCAGCTGGCTGCCGATGTGGACCGCGATGCCGTGCAGATCGAGGCCGGGCAGCTTGCCCAGCCGATCGAAGATCTCGGGTGCCTCGCCGATGGGCAGGCCGAACTTGTTCTCGGCCTTGCCGGTCGAGATCTTCTCGTGCGTGCCGGCATCGACGTCCGGGTTCACGCGCAGCGCCGCGCGCGCGGTGAGCCCGCGCTCGGCCGCAAGTGCCGCCAGCACTTCGCCTTCCTCGACCAGCTCGAGGTTGAACTGGCCGATCCCGGCCTCCAGCCCCTTGACCAGCTCGCGGCGGGTCTTGCCGACGCCCGAGAAGACAATGTCCTTGGGCGCGACGCCCGCGGCCAGCGCGCGCGCCATCTCGCCGCCCGACACGACATCGGCGCCGAAGCCCTCATTCGCCAGCAGCTTGAGCACCGCGAGGTTGGGATTGGCCTTGATCGCGAAGGCGAGGTGGATCCGCCCCAGCGGCTTCAGCGCGTCGCGGAAGGCACGGGCATTGGCCTGGAAGCGCTCGGTGGAATAGACATAGACGGGCGTACCCACCTCGGCGGCGATGCGCGCGAGGGGCAGCGATTCGACGTGCAGTTCGCCGTCGATCATCGAGAAATCGGTCATGGGCCTCTGGGTGCGGCGCGATTGGCCGCCAAAATCAGTTGGGTGGCAGGTCGAACTCGTCGCTCCGCCGCGCCTCGGACGCCTGGATCAGGTCGTCGCTGCGCGAAGGGCGGGTCTGCGCCGTGGGTTTGAGAAGATCGGGAGGCGTGGGCGTCGCCGCGGCGCCATACGGCGCCACCGGCAGCGATGCCCCCGGCGGCGGGGCCAGGGCCTCGCGCACGCCGCAACCGCTCAGCACCAGGCCCAGGGCCGGTACGGTGAGCAGCAGTCGCTTCCTCATGCTTCCTCCTCACGGCCCTTGCGCGCCGCCGCTATCGCCGCGCGAACGCGCGACGGTGCCGTGCCGCCGAAGCTGGTCCGGCTGTTCACCGATGCGTCGACGCTGAGAACGCCGTACACGCGTTCATCGATCCGTGCATCGATTTCCTGGAGCGCCGCGATCGGCAGCTGGTCGAGCCGGATACCGTCCGCCTCGGCCTTCGCCACCGCACGGCCAGTGATGTGGTGCGCCTCGCGGAACGGGATGCCGCCCTCACGCACCAGCCAGTCGGCCAGATCCGTCGCGGTCGAGAAGCCGGCCTCGGCCGCCGCGCGCATCCGCTCCAGCCGGAAGGTCGCGCTCTCGACCATGCCGGTCATTGCCGCGATGCTGAGGCCGAGCAGGTCGTGCGCCTCGAACACCGGCGGCTTGTCGTCCTGCATGTCCTTCGAATAGGCGAGCGGCAGCCCCTTCATCGTCATCATCAGACTGACCAGCGCGCCGCTGATCCGGCCCGAATGCCCGCGGACCAGCTCGGCCGCGTCGGGGTTGCGCTTCTGCGGCATGATCGAGCTGCCGGTCGACCATTGGTCGGACAGGGCGACGAAGCCGAAGGGCTGGCTCGCCCAGATCACGAACTCCTCGGCCAGCCGGCTGAGGTGGAGGCTGCACTGCGCGGCGGCCGTCAGGTAATCGAGCGCGAAGTCGCGGTCCGACACCGAATCGAGCGAATTGCGGGTCGGCCCGTCGAAGCCCAGCGCATGTGCCGTCGCTTCGCGATCGAGGTTGAAGCCGGTGCCGGCCAGCGCCGCCGAGCCGAGCGGACACAGGTTCATGCGGGCGCGGGCATCCTTGAGCCGGGAGCGATCGCGCGCGAACATCTCGAAATAGGCCATCAGATGGTGGCCCAAGGTTACCGGCTGCGCGACCTGGAGATGGGTGAAGCCCGGCATCACGCTGTCGGCATGCTGCTCGGCACGCGCCAGCAGCGCGTCCTGCAGCGCGCCCAGCGCCGCATCGGCCTGGTCGATCGCGTCGCGCACCCAGAGGCGGAAGTCGGTCGCGACCTGGTCGTTGCGCGAGCGCGCGGTATGGAGACGGCCCGCGACGGGGCCGATCGTCGCAGCCAGCCGGCTTTCGGAGAGCATGTGGATGTCTTCCAGCGCCAGATCCTCGGGCACGCCGTTCGCGGCGAACTCCTCGGCGACCTGGTCGAGTCCCGCGCTGATCGTGGCGGCATCGTCGGCGCCCACGATCCCTTGCCGGCCCAGCATCGCGACATGCGCCTTGGAGCCGCGCAGATCCTGCTGCCACATCCGCTTGTCGAAGGGGATGGAGGCGTTTATCTCGCGCATCACCGCGGACGGGCCTTCGGCGAAGCGCCCTCCCCACATGGAATTGGAGCTGTCCTTGCGCTCGGTGATCGGTCTTCTCCTTCTGGGCGCCCTCGCAGTTGCGGGGTGCGATAAGCAATCGCAGCCTTCTCAGCAAGCGAACGAAACTTCGGCCCCGCCAAACGCGACTGCGCCCGCGCCGGGCGGCACCGTCGACCGCAGCCACAAGGGCGAGGCAGCACCGACGATTCCGTTCACCGATGCCGCGGGCAAGAAGACCACGCTGGCCGCGTTCAAGGGCAAGCCGGTGCTGCTCAACCTGTGGGCGACCTGGTGCGCGCCGTGCATCAAGGAGATGCCGACGCTCGATACGCTCGCAGGCAAGGCGGGCGACAAGCTGGTGGTGCTCCCGCTCAGCCAGGACCTGAAGGGAATGGAGGTCGTCGGCCCCTTCTTCCAGAAGAACGGCTACAAGAATCTGAAGCCCTATCTGGACACCGACACGGCGTTCAGCGTGCAGCTCGGCGTCAACCTGCCGACGACGATCCTGTATGATTCGGCGGGCAAGGAAGTGTGGCGCGTCTCGGGCGAGTTCGACTGGGCGGGTGACGCTGCCGCCAAGCTGATCGCCGAAGCGAAGTAAGCAAATCCTCCCCCAGCTCGCTGGGGGAGGGGGACCGCGCTGCGCAGCGGCGGGGTGGAGGGGCCGCCGCAGGCGGTTGACCGTCCCTCCGCTACGCTACGGCCCCTCCACCATTCGCTTCCGCGAAT
>NZ_QQWY01000064.1:0-17894 GCF_003950455.1 Sphingomonas sp. ABOLE | reverse complement strand
CATTCACATTCTGGTGGAGCAGTTCGATTTTCCGCGCGTCCTTGTCCACGCAGATGACTTCGTGGCCGAAGTCCGAGAAGCAGGCTCCAGATACCAGGCCCACATAGCCCGTGCCGATCATCGCAATGCGCACAAATCAATCCTCAGATGAACACTATTCCAACGTTTTACCGTCACTGCAGCAGCGCCTGCAGGTGCGAGATCGCGGCCTCCTCGACATAATAGCCTTCGCGCGAACGATGCCGGATCGCCTCCTCAACACCGAGCTTGCTCAGGACCCTGCGCAGTTCATGCACGAAAACCTTCACGGTTGAGGCGTTTGGCGACTTGGTACACACGGTCTGCGCAAGACTTGGCGCACTGTGCGGAACGCCGGGACGCTCCATCAACTCCAGCAGCAGCAGCGCACTCCCGCGATGCCGGAGCCCGAGCTTGGAGCGCACATAATCTGCACAGATCTGCATATCCGAAACCGGACCGATCAGAATTGCCAGCTTCAGCAACTCCTGCGCGGCCTCGCGCAGCAGGGTTGCACGAAGCCCCCCACGGTCCGCCTCCGCCAGCAGCCGACGCGCGATCTCACGCGTCCCGCAGCCCGCCCGCGGAAACAGCCGCGGAAACAAGCGCCGCGTCTCGGCCGAAGGCGGACGCGCCAGCGCAGCATGTTGCTGCCCCATATCGAGCTGTGCAGAATGGATCATGGCTCTCTTCTCATGTTGCCGGCGCGCGCCGGCGGCGGCGAAAGGCTTTGGAAAATCCGGCGTGCGGCGCTGGTTGGCGGCCTTGCGCGCAACAGGCTTGCCCATGGACAAGACCGCTTCGCGCCCGCTCAAAAGGCACGCTGCCCCGTCAGCGCCATGAAGGTGCGGAGAACGATCCAGATATCGCCGGTGAAGGACCAGTTCTCGACATATTCGAGATCGGAGGCCAGCCGATTGCGCAGATCCTCCTCTTCGAAGGTCGTGCCGCGGAAACCGCGCACCTGCGCGAGCCCGGTAATGCCCGGCTTCACCGAATGGCGGCGCCAGTAATCCCCATCCACTTCCCAGTAGAGCTTGCCGCCCGCCTTCGCCCCCAATGCATGCGGGCGCGGCCCGACGATGCTCATATGGCCCAGCAGCACGTCGATCACCTGCGGCAATTCGTCGATGCTGGTCGCGCGAATGATGCGGCCGACCCGCGTGACTCGATCGTCGTCGCGCCCGGTCGTCAGGCGATTGGCATGCACGTCATGCATATCGGCCCGCATGCTGCGGAACTTGTGCATTCGGAACGGCCGGTTGCTGCGGCCGACCCGTGGCTGGCGGAAGAAGACAGGGCCCGGGCTATCCAGCTTGATCGCAACCGCGACGAGGGCGAAGAAGGGGAGGAGCAGCAGCAGTGCGACACCCGCCACGGCGATATCGAACAGCCGCTTCAGCAACCGCTCCTCGGGCGTCAGCGACTCCGCGGCGACCTTGAGCGTAGGCGAAGCGCCGAACATCCCGGCGCCGAGGGGGACCAGGCCGTCCATTTCCTCGACCAGCAGTTCGACCGGCACGTTCGCACCGCCAAGGGCGGCGGACCAGGACGCCCGACGATCGGCCGCACACGCCACGACGACGCGGTCGGCATTCCCCACCAGCCGGCCGAGCCGGGCGAGCGCGGCGGGGTCGTTCACGTCGGCGCGAAGACCATGGGCCGCGACGTCGACGATCACGCCCGCGACGTCGCCGATCAGACCGCGATGATCGCCGTCCACCAGCACCACCGTGTGCCGCCCCGTGCCGCGCGACCGCGAGCGCCTGGCCGACAGCACCATGGCGAGCGCGACCCGCGCGGTCGTGATCCCCAGCATCATCGCGACCATCATGCCGGCAAAGGGCCACAGCCAAGCGGCGCTCAGCCCGCCGAGCAGCGCCGCGCCGAACACCATCGACAGGAACGTCACGATCAACGCGAGCGACGCGCGACAGACGCTGGTCGCGGCGCTGGTGGCGATGGCCGGCGCGTAGCTGCGTCCGTAAAAGGCGATCAGCGAATACATCCCCGCGATGACCGGCACCAGCCGCGCGCCCATCGGCCAGCCGAGATGGTGGGCGAACAGCGCGGCGCCGGCATAGCCCAGCGCCAGCCCCGCGAGATCCGCCGCGGCGAGCTTGACGCTGACAATGATCGTCCGCAGCGACTTGGCACCAGGCAACGCCAGTTCCAGATCGGAAGCGCCCGAGATCGGCACGTGCAGGATGGAAGCCTGGGCCTGATTGGAAGTTAACATAGTTCCCCCCGCCCCCCCGCGCGCTACGAACGCGGGCAAGCTGTTGATTCTGCGTGAATGAAGCGTTGCTCCGAGAGCGCTCAGCCCGCGCGACGCATCGGTCGGGCCAAGCGGCCGCGCATGGACCCCGCCCGCGATCCATCCACCCGCGCCATCCGGCCGACGGGCTGCGGGGCGAAGACTCGAGCCGCCAGGGCGCCAACCGGCCGCAACGCTGCGCACGCCACCTCCACGGCCACTGATCGATTCACCATGAGATCTCCCCCTTGCAGACCCTCCGAACCGGGCACGCCCCGTTCAGAAAAACTTGACTAGAATGAAGATGGCTGCCCAGATCGGCACGCTCATCAGCAGGCCCATCAGCACGCCGCGCAATGGCCCCGAAATCTCCTCGCCATTGGATTGCTGAAAATCCTCCAGCGCGAAGTCGACTTCGTCCAACCTTAACTTGGCGACATCGATTTTTTCGGCAGACCAGTCCATGGCGCATCCTTCAATTACGTTGCACGAACGTTCAGACAGCAAGCATCGCGGGACCGGACTGCGCCGACACGCGCCCCCCCCCACCAGGGACGGCAGGTCGAAGCACGCCCCCAGAAATGGCCCTGCTGCCAGACGAGACCCAGCTCCTCCGAGAGCTTCGCCTGGGCCAGGGTATCGACCCCGTCCGCGACGACGATCCGTGCGACGGCGGCAGCAAGCTGCCGCAGCCCCGTCAGGACCTCCCGGTCGTGCGGTGACGTCGTCGAACGCCGGACGAACCCGCGATCGATCTTCACGATGTCCGGCGCGATGGCGACGAGCTGGCGGACCGACGCATATCCCGCACCGAAGTCGGTGATCGCGACCCGACAGCCGAGCCTGCGCGCCTCTTCGCAAAAGCGCCCCACCTCCGCGCTCCTGGCCAGCGCCGTGCCTTCACCGACCTCCAGCACCAGACGCGCGGCGATGGCCGGCGCCCGTTCGAGACGCCGGGTCAACTGGGCCCACCACGCGCTGCCCACGACGCCGACCGAAGAAATCGAGGCCGACAGCACGACGGACGCTTCCGCCTCGAGTTCGGCCACCGTCGCCCCGACCACGATCTCGTCGATGATGCCGCGAAAGCCGATCCGCTCCACGGCAGCCAGCACGTTACGGGCGAGCCAGGCGTCGGCGACGGCTTCCTCGAGCCGAACGGTCGACTGGTAGTACAGGACCTCGCAGGAGGCGCGCGCGACGACCGGCCGCCAGGCGATGCGAAGTGCGCCACCACCCAGCCCATCTTCCCCCGCACGCGCGAGCATGCAGAGCAGCTTGGAGGCCACCGCCATGTCGCGGCGATAGCGCGACGCGCCCTCCCCCGGATCGGTCACCGCATCGCCGGAGAATCCGGACATGCCGTCCGCGCCGCGCGCCTCGACGCCATCCACCAGCGCCGACCATTCGGCGGCGAGCCAGACGTGCACGACACCCCATTCCGTCCAGAACGGGACCAGCGCAACCGACCGACAGACCCGGCGGCTCCAACCCCGGCAGGCATCCGACAGCGAACCAGCGTCCGCGAGCCGCGCCCGCGGAAGGGTCAAGCAGATGGAATGATCGGCACCCAGTTCGGGCACACCCCCGACTTCGAGACGGGAGATCACCGAACATACCGCCCGTGCAACGCGCGCTGCCGAAACAGCACCATATGATTTCAGTATTTCATTAATATTACAGATCTTTACGGTGAACGATACGCTCTCGTTTTCTGCACATCGGATACTCGCCTCGGTGCATTTCTCTATATCCGCGCTGGCGGGCGCGCCCTCCGATGCACATCCATGTTCATGTCTGATCGACATCAGGTACCTCCGCCACCGCACGCCCTTGACTTGAAGGTCTGTTACCTTTTAGCCAATAATGTATCACGCAAAAATGAGTACCAGTTTGCCAGCAGACAGAACGATTCATTTATAAAGCAAACGCGGTCGCTATCGGGAAGCCCGTAATGGAACTGATGATTTTCACTAATTGCGGAAAACGCAAATATTTAAACGGCAATGAGCTTGCTATGTTTGCCGATAAAGCACGCAATCTCGCGCTAGACGTTCAAAGCTTTTGCCTGACTATCGCGTATACCGGATGCCGCATTTCAGAGGCGCTTGCGTTAACCCCCGAAAACATCGATTTCGAAGCACAGGCGTTGATTGTGAAATGCCTTAAAAAGCGCGGCAAGATCGTATACCGTGGAATTCCGCTTCCCGTCGCCCTGCTCGACATACTTCGCAAGCAAGCCCTGCAAGTTGATGAGTCTACGCAACGATTATGGCCGTGGTCTCGCATGACCGGCTATCGCCGCATCCGCGAAGTGATGGAAAGCGCCGGTATTGTGGGCGATCATGCCAGCCCGAAGGGGCTTCGGCATGGTTTTGCAGTACAGGCCATCCAGGCGAATGTGCCCTTGACGATGGTGCAGCGCTGGCTGGGGCATGCCGATATCAAGACCACGGCGATCTACACATCGGCGATGGGCGCCGAAGAGCGCAGCCTGGCGGCGCGCATGTGGCGCGAGGAGGTGGATGGACAGACGGCGCCCCAAGCCTCCACGGCGGCGGCACCTGCAAGCATATCGGCGCGGCCCGAGCCGCCCTCGCCGCCTGCGCGCGCAAGAACCTACGGCACCGGCATGCGCTACAGGGTCCAATACCGGCCGGCAGCCGATGCCGCCGGAAATCCCTCGCAAGCCAGCAGGAAACAAGGGCTTTCGGCCGACCGCGCGTCGAAAAAAACGTTACTCAACCATTTACGCGATTGCGCACTGGTACAGTTTTGGCTAAACTGTAACAGTAAAAAAGCCATTAATTCACACACTTAGGTTATTTCATTCTAGCCTGTGGCAGTATCCGCCTAAGGCAAAATGGGCGTCGCCGAAGGGTTCGCCTATTAGGGGTGCTCCCGGGGGGGGGGCGACCGCCAAAGCCTGCGGAACGCCCGAATTCAGGTCCAGCTGGTCAGGGGGGAAGCGCCGACACTGCCATCAGCCGGCCTCGCAGCGCTTCCCCCTGCCGGGAATTTTCACGCCACGACTGCGCGCTGCACGCCCCTTCTGGCCCAGGCCCAGCTCGCGCGCGAGGGCACTGCGGCGCTCGGAATAGGTTTCAGCGACCATCGGGTAGTCCGGCCGAAGGCCGTACCGCGCGCGATACTCGTCCGGCGTGAGCCCATGGGCGGCAAGGTGCCGCCGCAGGGTTCGATAGGGTTTGCCGTCGATCATCGAGATGATGTGATCGCGCGAGGCAAGCGATTTGCGAACGGAAACGGCAGGAACATGCGCCGACGGCTCCGGCCTTCGTTCCGGCACCTCCAGCGGTTCCTCGACGGGCGATCCGTTCGCGAGGTCGATCACGGTGGCATGCACGCTGCGTAGAAAGGCCGGGACCTGCTCCGCAGCGACAGGATCGCTCTGGTTTCCCAGCCATGCAATCGTCAGCTGCGTCGCCAATTCGACAGCGGTCAACCCGGGCTCATCTTTCATCCGTCAGCTCCCACCCAACCCTCATCGCCCAAAGACCGCGGGACTCGTCATCCTCAGCAAAACTCATCCGGTCACGCGCACATTTCAAAACGAAACCCTCTATTTCCTACCCCCCTCCTGCCACACTTCAATTCCAAACCACACTTTAATCTCGCGTTCATTTAGTACATTGCGGATTTCCAGATGTTGCGTTTTCAATTTACGATATCGTTACTGACGTATTACGATTCAATACGATTCACTCCATGACGCCCAAGAGATGATTCGAATTGCTGGTCATGAAAACGATACCACTGTCTCGCCGGGGTCGCGGACGGTGGCGGCCGCGACGATAACGCCGGTCAGTGCGCGTCGGTTCCGTAGAAGCCTGTACCCCATCGAATGAAGCAGCCGCGTACACGATTGAAACTACGCGATTATCCGGATAGCAAGGCGCCAACTTGGTTACGCTGGTAAGACGCGCGGGAATGGTTGCGGCGAGGGTCGCATCCGGTCTACCCGGGTAAACCATGCGCATGCTGCGGTTGCCCTTTCGCACCCCTCGCCCCAAATCGAGTAGGTTCGTGGTCGCGCGCGATGTTCGTGCCTACGCGATCGGTGACGTACATGGACGCCGCGATCTGCTGGAGCAGTTGCTGGCGCGAATCGACGCCGAGCGGCGCGCAGCCCCCCGCCGCGAGGAGCATCTGATCCTGCTCGGCGACCTGATCGATCGCGGCCCCGATTCGCGGGGGGTGATCGATCTGCTGCTGGCGCGATCGCAGGTCGATCCGACGCTGACGCTGCTCTCGGGCAACCATGAGGAAATGCTGCTGACGATTCTCGGCGGCGCAGCCGAGCATCTGGGCGATTGGCTGCGCTTCGGCGGCGAGGCGTGCGCGCAAAGCTATGGCATCGATCCGCTCGAACTCCAGGCGATGCCGGCGGAAGCGACGATCGAGCGGCTGCGCGCGGCCATTCCGGCCGCGCACCTGGAACTGCTTCAAAATCTTCGTTCGCATCTCGCCTTGGGGGGATATGTTTTCGTTCATGCCGGGATTCGGCCGGGCATCCCGATCGAGCACCAGCAGACCCGTGACCTCCACTGGATCCGCACGCCGTTCCTGCGCAGCACCGCCGATCATGGTGCGATGATCGTCCACGGCCACAGCATCAGCCCGGAGCCCGACTGCCGCGCGAACCGCATCGGCATCGACACGGGCGCCTATGCGAGCGGCAAGCTGACGGCATTGTGCATCGATGGCCCCGAACGCCGCTTCCTCGACGTTCAGGGCTGAACGCGGGCGCGCAGGTCAGGCATCGCCCGACCGGACGCGGGCAATCCTCCCGGGGGCGACATCGCTGGCGACAACGGCGTTGGCACCGATCACGGCTCCCTCCCCGATGGTGATCGGGCCGACCAGGACCGCACCCGCATAGACGGTGACGCCGTCTCCCACCATGGGATAGCTGGCAAGAGCGGCGTTCCGCCGCCCCAGCGTCACATGCTGATAGAGGGTGACGTTGTCGCCCAGCCGAACGTCGTCGCCGATCACGATGCCGACCGGATGCGGCAATCGCAACGCAGATCCGAACCGCGCGGCGGGGGAGATGTAGCAGCCATAGCGCCGGACGATGTGCCACCAGATCAAGGCGGAAATCACCTTGCCGAGCGGGGTCCCGCGTGCATGCCAGCGCTGCATCGCCCGCGCCAGGGTGACGACGGCAAATCCGGGATTCCGGATCCAGGCCTGGATCGCGCCCTTGCGCCCTGTTCTGCTGGAATTGACCATCAGGTCACCGCGCCAACCGGCACCCATCTGCATTGCCTTTCGCTTGATGCTACTGATCCGAGGAAGTCTGTTCCCGACCGTTGCCGGCCGCGCGGACATGCTTCGTCGTGAAGGGGTCGATCCAGATGCCGGCGCCGCTCACCATCCGCGCCGCATCGTCGCCGATCGCTCGCCCGATGTCCCGCAGGCTGCCGCAGGCGTTGCGCTCGAGCACGACATCGGCGGCGCTGGCTACCGAGATGCAGCCCTGCGCCCGCCCGGAGATCCGGTTTCGCCGCAGGATCAGCCCGGCATGGACCGCGGTGGAAAGCAGGCCGGGCGGCGTATCCGCGCTCTCCGCGTAGATCATGATCGCCGCGGCGACGATGCCGCGACGCACGTCCTCGCCGGTGCCCGCGATCACATTGTCCTCGACGATCAGGTTCTGCGCGCCGGCCCCCTCCTTCCAGAACGCGCTGGTCGCGACCTTGATCGCGTTGAACCCGGTGTCCGCCATGCGATTGCCGCGGATCAGCCCGTTCGGCCCCTGCGCCAGGATGGCGTGGCATTCGCAGGCGCCGATATCGTTGTTGACGATGGCGTAGCGGTTGCCGCGCAGGCCGAGGTCGCGGACGTAGCGGACGTCGGCGAGGCGAACGCCGGGCGCGGCGATCTGCACGCGCGCGACGGCGCCGGGCCCGTCGATCATGCGCCGATCGGTCACGGTGCCGTGCGACAGATAGGCCAGC
Source organism: Sphingomonas sp. ABOLE (assembly GCF_003950455.1). Taxonomy (NCBI): domain Bacteria; kingdom Pseudomonadati; phylum Pseudomonadota; class Alphaproteobacteria; order Sphingomonadales; family Sphingomonadaceae; genus Sphingomonas; species Sphingomonas sp. ABOLE. Next base: position 9,638 of record NZ_QQWY01000064.1, on the reverse strand, counting down.
GCGCCGTCGAACAGCGCGGCATCGCCCCCCGGCGCCAGCCCGCCGCCGCGGAGCGGGACGCGCAGCGCGCCCTGCGGGGCCGCCGATGCGGCGAACAACGGGCTCGCCAGATTGATGGCGTCGTCGCCGGTGCGGGTGATCCGGTTGTCGCGCAGCAGGATGTCCCCCGCCATGCCGCTGACGTGCAGCCCGTCATAGGCGATCGTCGCGGCCGGCGCGCCCGCCTCGCCGAAGCGCGAGTCGACCACCGCGAGCCCGCGCCCCATCCGCGCGACGAACAGGCCCATGCCCGGGCTGTCGCGCACCGTCACGTGATCGAAGACGATATCGTTGGAGGCGGGCGCGCCGGGGTTGTCCGCGATGCTCAGCGCCGAGCCGAGATATGCGGTGAGCTTCACCGCGACGCGGGTACCGTCGCGCAGCGGCGCAGGCAGCCCCTGGACGGCATAGCGCCGCCCGCTCGCGGGGGTCAGGGCAAGAGCGTCGCGGTAGAAGAGGTAGCGGCTGCGACCGCCGCGATACGTCCCTGTCGCGCCGAACAGGACGGAAATCTGATAGGCCTTGGCATCGGGCGGCGGGAGCGGCTGGCCGTCGTCGAACGCCACCACCCGCGCCGCGCCGCTTCCCCGCACCGTCCCGGCGAGCACGGCGGGGCGGGCATAGCCGAACGAGAGCCCCCGAACGGCGACACGGTTGGAATTGCGCAGCACCAGGCCCTTGCCCCAGCCGTCGAACCGGACGATCGCGCCGTTGCCGACGACGGTGACGTCGCGTAGCCCCGCCAGCGTCACGCCGGGCCGATCGTCGCGTACCGGGATGCGGTAGACGCCCGGCGCCATCGACAGCACGCCCCCGCCCGCGGCGCGCAGCCGCGCGGCCGCCGCCTCGATCGCCGCGGCATCGTCGTCACCCGGCGCCACCTGCACGACGAGCTGGCCCGGCGTCGCACGGGGCAGCGCGACCGCGACCGAAATGTTCCTGCCATCCGGTCCGATCCAGGTTTCGCGCAGCACGCCCGCGTCGCCGGTGACCGGGCTCAGCGGAGCAGCGGTAGCCAGCGTGCGCCATTGCGGCGAGGCGCCGTCGGAGCCCGCCACGTCCAGCGCGCCCAGGGCCAGCACCACCATCACCGGCACGGCAACCACCATCGGCCGAACGCCTCCTTCCTCATGCGTCATGCCCTGGACCCCGCCTCCAAGCCGCGGCGCCGCGGCCCAAACCCGACGCGCAGCTCGCCCTATTCGATCATCACACCCAGATCAAATGAAACAAATATCTCGAACGCTACACAGACCATCTGACGCACCGCAGAAGTTAGACAGCAATAAACCTACGTCACACTCTAATTGACAACATACTTACCTTGTGCAATGCGCCATCAACTTCGAGATGCTTCCCCCCGCAATATATTGATTGTAATTTTTGGGCATGGATAAATACAGTTTAACCGACATGTCTTATCCAGCAGGGCGCGCATCTGTGCGTCACGGCAGACAGGCGCGCGCCAGGCACCGGCCGGCGGCAGCACGCCGCCGCAGCGCCTATCTGTTCGTGCTTACCGCGCATTTCGTGGTGGCCGGCGCGAATGCGCTCGCCGCGGTGCTGTTCCCGTCGGCGCTATGGGCCTATGCGGCGCTGGCGATCTTCATCTCGCTGAGCTTCGGCATCCTCAAGACCTCGCCGGCGACCTTCCTGTTCTGCCTGCCGCTGCTCGCGCTGCGGATCACCGAGTTCATTTCGGGCGCCGCGATCGAGAGCGGCGCCTTCATGACCGAAACCCAGACGATCGGGCACCCGACCGGCGCCTTCTCGCGCCTGCTGCTCGTGTACATCCTGTTCTTCGGGGTCATCGCCGCGCTGGTCGAAGCCTTTTGGCCGCGCCTGCGCCTGGCGTTTCGGGCCGCGCGGCAGCTGTGGGAGACCCATGCCGCCTTCATCTGGAAAGGCCTGCTGGTATCGGCGATCCTGTGCTCGCTGCTGCTGCTCTGGACGGGGCTCCAGCACGGCTTCCCGCTGCTCGCGGGCATCGATCGCTTTTCCTACGAGCGGCGCGTCGATTCGCCGCTCTACGGCGCCTTCATCCGCAACCGCCTGGTGCTGGTGCCCTTCATCGGCCCCCTGCTCGCGCTGCCCCGCTATCGCACGCGCGCTGCCGGCCTGACCGTGTGGCTGCTGGCCGCCTCGATCCTGTTCGGAGAAAAGTTCACGTCGCTCGTGCTCATCGTCAGCATGGTGGGCATCCCGGCGGTGCTGGTGCACATCGCCCATGACCGGCCGATTCCGGTGCGATCGCTGGCGATGGGCTCCGCCATCATCACCGCACTCACCATTCCCGCCGTCCTGCTCGCCTATGGCGCAGCCTCGGACCTGGATCTGGCGATGCAGCGCTATGCCGATCGCACGGCGCTGCAGGGGCAGCTCTGGTACCAGACCGACAAGGCGTTCGCGCGGCCGATCGCGTTCGACAAGCCCACCCTCGCCGCTGATGTCGCCACCTGGTTCACGCCCAGCGCCCAGGACCCGAGCATCGCCCGCACCGATTTCGGTCGCTACTATGTGATGAAGCAGTTCACCTCCTGGGAGTACATGCTCGGCCTCATGAAGCTGAACAGCGGGTTCGTCTTCTCCCTCTACCCGTATATGATGATGACGACCGGCGTGTCCGGCATGATCGCGGCGTCGACCTTCCTGGCGCTGTACCACGCCTTGCTGCTGCTGTTTCTGTCACAAGCGCTGGCCCGCGCCAACTGGATCGCGGCGCTGCTGCTGGGCCGCGCCGTCAACTCGCTCTACGCGACCTATGCCGACGGGTATCTCTGGAACATCTTCGGCATCAAAACGCTCGGCACGATCGGCGTCGCGCTGCTCTTCCTTTGGGAACTGCAACGTCGCGACAGCATCCTGCGCGCCATCGCGCGCACCGCCGGCGGGCGGAAACCGCCGCGCGCGCCGCGCCGCGTCCATCGCATTCCGGCCCCCGGCCGCCCATGAATTGCGCCCCATTCCGGCCCTGCCCGCTGTCCGCGCCTGCGCGAGGCGCACCGGGCGGCACCCCACGCTCCTGATGCTGGCCCCATGTCGACACCATCGCTGACATCGAACGCGGCCATCACCACCGCCGCGCTGGCCATTTCGAGCGGCATGAACTTCGTCGCCCTCTTCGTCTGGACGCACCTGCTGCAGCCGGCCGAGTTCGGCACGTTTTCGCTCGTCTCCGCGACGGCGCTGCTGCTGAGCGCCTTCGCCTTCGAATGGCTGCGGCTGACCAGCGCGCGAACGCTGTTCGACGCGACCCAGCCCTATGAGATCAGCCCGGCGCGCGCGAACGCGATGCTGGCGCTCTATGCCGCCTGTTGCTGCGTGGTTGCGGGCGCGGCGATGCTGCTTTGGGCGTGCGGCATTTCCGCCCTGGGCATCCCGCCCGGGGTGCTTCCCGTGGTGGCCGCCTTCGCCTTCACGGAAATGGCGCTTTCGCTGATCAACACGATCAGCCGCATCCGCACCGAAGCCTGGCAATATTTCGCCTCGATGGTCGCGCGGTCGATCCTCTCGCTGCTCGTCGGCGTCGTGCTCGTCGCCAGCTTCGGCTATGGCGCGACGGGTGCGATATGGGGCACGGTCACCGCCCAGGCGGCGGTGGTCCTCGCCGGCGTGGTGCTGGACCGGTTCTGGCGCACCCTGCGGCCCTGGCAGGCCCGCAAGGCGGAACTGGGTGCGGCACTCCGCCTGGGGGCGCCGCTGATCGGCAGTTGCACGCTCACCTATGGCGCGAGCGTCGTCGATCGCTTCCTGATCGCAGGCGTCCTGGGCGCCGCCGAGATCGGCCATTACATGGCCCCGGCCGACCTGCTGCAGAAGACGCTGGTCTTCGTGATGATGGCGATCAACCTGACCGCCTATCCCACGCTAGTCAGAAGCTATGAGCGCGACGGAAGCGCGGCGGCGGGACGGGTGTTGCAGAACAGCTTCCTCCTCCAGCTGGGCCTGGGGCTGCCGGCCGCGATCGGCATCGCCGTGCTCGCCCCGGGAATCGCGGACCTGCTCTTCGGCGAAGCCTATCGCGACCAGGCGAGCCGCATCCTGCCGCTGCTGGGAATCGCGTCGCTGTTGCGCTGCCTGGTCACCTTCCAGCTGGCGATGGTGTTCCAGATCAAGAAGCGCATGAAGCTGATGCTGGTGCCGCCGGCGATCACGCTCGTCACTATGGTTCTGCTCGCCCCCCCTGCGATGCGGCTATGGGGCGTGCTGGGCATGGCCATGGCGGCGTCCACCGCGCAGTTCGTGACGTTCGCGGTCAGCCTCGTACTGTCGAAGCGGGAAATGCCGCTGGCCTTCGTCACCGGCGAGACGCTGAAGATCGCCGCGGCCGCGATCGGCATGGGCGCCTTGCTGTACCCGCTGCGCGGGCTGCACGGCGCGCTCCCCACCCTCTCGTTCATCGCCGCGGGCGGCATCGCCTATGGCGCGCTGCTGCTGGCATTCCAGTTCGGGCCGGCCTGCAAGGCCGCGCACCGCGTGCCGATCCTTCGCGCGCTGCTGGCGCGCTCCGCGTCACGACGACCCTAAAGCGACCGCCACCGCGGCGCGCCGAACTCATCTTACCGGGGAAATGATGCATGGCTGAAACAACGGACCTTCTTGCGCGCATCGGCAGCGACGCGGCGACGCGCCCGCCCAGGGTCGCGATCGTGCATTACTGGCTGGTCGGCATCGCGGGCGGCGAGCAGGTGGTGCGCTCGCTGCTCAACATCTACCCGCAGGCGGACGTGTTCACGCTCATCGCCGATCCGGACGTTGCGCGGAAGCTCTGCGGCGACCGCAAGGTCGTCACCAGCTATCTGCAGAAGATTCCCGGCGCGACGAAGATGCACCGCAAGCTGCTGCCGCTGATGCCCGGCGCGCTGGAGAATCTGGACCTCAGCGGATATGATCTGGTCATCTCGAGCGAATCCGGCCCAGCCAAGGGCGTGCTGGTGCCGCTGGGGGCCAAGCACATCTGCTATTGCCACACCCCGATGCGCTATCTCTGGGACCAGTTCCCCGAGTATCGGCGCGAATCCGGTGCGCTCGTCCGCTGGATGATGTCGGCCCTGATCGGGCGGTTGCGCATGTGGGATTTCCAGTCCGCCGCCCGCGTCGACGCCTTTGTCGCCAACTCGCACCATGTCGCCCGGCGGATCGCGCAATATTACCGGCGCGAGGCGGCGGTCATCGCGCCGCCGGTCGACGTCGACAAATTCCATCTCGCCGACGCGGTGGAGGACTATTACCTGATCACCGGCCGGCATGTTGGCTACAAGCGGATCGACCTTGCGATCGATGCGTGCGAGCGGCTGGGCCGGCGCCTCGTCATCACCGGCACCGGCCCGGATACCGACAGCCTGAAGCGCCGCTCGGGCAGGAACACCCTGTTCGTCGGGCAATGCAGCTTTGCCGAGCTGAAGGACTATTACGCCAAGGCGCGGGCCTTCCTGATGCCGGGCGAGGAAGATTTCGGCATCGCGCCGGTGGAAGCGATGGCGAGCGGGCGGCCGGTGCTGGCGTTCGCGCGGGGCGGTGCGCTCGACACCGTGATCGACGGCACGAGCGGGATCCTGTTCGACGAACAGAGCGCGGACGGCCTGTGCGATGCGATCCTGCGGTTCGAAGCGGGGTCGGCGCGATTCGAGCCTAAGGCGATCCGCGCGCATGCGAGCGGCTTTTCCCGCGCGCGCTTCGAGGCGGACTTCAAGGCGTTTGTCGACCGGCAGTGCTGAGCCGGGGGGCGCGAGGGCGATCCTGCCCGAGCGCCCTCCCAGACTGGCTCGGGGCCAGCGCACGCGGCCGTGCCCGGCGATGCCGCTATTCGGGTTTGGACGGGGTGCGCTGATCGAGCGCCTTCTCGATCAGGCGGCGGATGGCGACGGCGCGGGCAGGCAGATCGGGCTGCTGGCTGCGCCAGGCATCGATCTGCGCGAGCCAGTCCAGCGTTACCCGCATCTGGAAGAGTTCGCTCTTTTTCATGGCCAGGTCTTTTTGTTTTCTAAGGACTTGCGTCTGGAAGCGGGTCGTGGCGGGCGCCGTCAGCCGGACATCGCCTCGATCAGCTTCTTCACGTCCTGGCTGCGTCCGCGCGGCAGCACCAGCACGTCGCCGCCGGATGCCACGACGATCAGGTCCTGCACGCCGACCAGCGCGACCCGCTTGCCCGGCTCGCTCTGCACCAGGCAATTCGAAGCCTCGATCGCGACGACGTCGCCGCGCACCACGTTGCCGCCGGCATCGGGATTGCTGATCGCGTGCAGCGCATCCCAGCTGCCGACGTCGCTCCACCCCATCGCCACCGGCACCACCGCGACGCGCGGCGCCTTCTCCATCACCGCATAGTCGATCGAATCCGCCGGGCAGGCCGCGAAGCTTTCCGCATCGGGGAAGATGCGCGCGCCTTCGCGCCGCGCCTTGTCCATCGCCTGCTGCGCCGCGACCAGCATCTCCGGCGCGAAGACGCTGAGCGCGCCGAGATACATGTCGGCGCGGAAAAGGAAGATACCGCCGTTCCAGGCATGGTCGCCCGCGGCGAGCATTGCCTCGGCGCGGTCACGCGGCGGCTTCTCGACGAAGCGATCGACGCGGTGGACGCCCGGGGCTAGCTCCTCCGCGCCGATCTTGATCCAGCCATAGCCGGTCTCAGGCGAGTCCGGGGTGATGCCGAAGGTGACCAGCCAGCCCTGGTTGACCAGCGGCAGCGCCGCGTCGATGGCAGCATGGAACGCCGCGACATCGGAGATCACGTGATCGGACGGCATCACCAGGATGGGTTCGCTGCCGCCACCCGCCGCCATCGCCGCCAGCGCGATCGCGGGCGCAGTGTTGCGACCGATCGGCTCGAGGATCAGCGCCTTCAGCGACGTACCTACGCCGGCAAGCTGTTCCTCGACCAGTTCGGCATGAAACGCGTTGGCCACGATCACCGGCTCGGTGAACCGATCGCCCGACGCGCGGCGCACGGTGAGCTGGAGCATCGTCTCTTCGGCGGTCAGCGACAGCAGCTGTTTGGGCCGTTCCGGCCGTGACAAGGGCCATAGCCGCGTTCCCGATCCACCCGAAAGGATCACGGGCGTGATCAATGTACGGCAAGACATTCGATAAAGTTCCTGAATTCAATCCTGCAGTCTTCGAGGCAAGAAACACTGATCACGCTCGAAACCGTCCCCTCTTCCCGCCGAAGCATCTTACGGCACACCGCATTTACGTGCACGCGGTTTATACCAATTTAACCGTCGCGCGATGTATTATTGATTTACATTGGCGATACTTGACCAGGGCTGAAAATCTGGTACAGACAAGACTTCGGCATATTTGAGCACTACACGAACCGCTCCATATATGCAGACCGGTAGAGCAGATAGGACTAGCCGGGTCGCATTGGCGCCAGAGCAGCTGCTCTGAGCGACGACGGTGAAGAGCCCGCCCGATACCCCCCGCGCGGGCTCTTACTGTCGCCATGTTTGATGCGGCCGCAACCGCCGTCTTGCGCGACCCGCACGCGCGTTGTCAGCCATTATATTGCCGTTGAGGGTCGCGGGGCTGGTGGGTCGCGTCCCGGGACGTGGTGTATCTGAGGTGTGGCCATCGGAGATCTTCGGATAGGTTTGGGTTGCGAAATCCAACCAACGGAGACTCCGATGACCGAAGATACGATGGGCGTTCAGGCGCTGCTGGGGAAGAGCGCGGATGCTGATTTCCTGCGTGTGCTCTGCCACCTGAAAACTGGATCTTTTTGAGCTAGAGTTTTCGGCCTAAGATTTCCTTGACTGGGCAAGGGGGCGTGGCATGAAGGCATCGAATTTCACGGACGCGCAGAAGGCGTTTGTCATCAAGCAGGGCGAGGAAGGTACGCCGGTGGCGGAGGTCTGCCGCAAGGCCGGGATCAGTCAGGCGACGTACTTCAACTGGAAGAAGAAATACGCAGGGCTGTTGCCGACGGAGATGCGGCGGCTGCGCGAGTTGGAGGAGGAGAACGGACGCCTCAAGAAGATCGTGGCGGACCTGACACTCGACCGGGAGATGCTGCAGGATATCGTCCGCCGAAAGCTCTGAGGCCGGATCGGAAGCGCGAGCTGGTCGGCGGGATGCTGGCGGACTGGGGCGTATCGATCCGTAGGGCTTGCAAGGTCCTGCCGTTCGACACCTCGAGCTACCACTACAAGTCCCGTCGCACCGATCCGGCCGCGATCAAGAAGCGCATAAAGGCCATCTGCGAGACGCATGTCCGCTATGAGCTGCTGCCGGTTTTTCGGACACGAGGTTAAGCTACATGCGCCTGCCGCTCGAAGTCCATGGGGCTGAGATAGCCCAGGGTCGAGTGCCTGCGTGTGGGGTTGTAGAAGCGCTCGATGTAATCGAACACGTCAGCCCTCTCTCCGCCCAGCAACCTCTCCGTCGACGAGGTGGCGACCTTGGCGCTTTGCGACCCGTGGGCCGCCGGTGCGGAACGCATCCAGCAAAAGGGTTGATCTGATCGGCTTACCTACATGATTTTAAAGATAGTTTTCGCTTTTCTGACGGCCACACCACAGCATGTCGAGAAATGAGGCGTCGGCGCATAGTGAACTAAGTTCGGCTGATCGATGATCAATGTCACCGCGGATGGGCCGAACCAGAAATGGATAGCGGGCTACATCCCTCCATTTCCCGTTGGACGTCTGCTGCCCAGCGATCAAGCGCCTCCCGCTTCTCAGGCGCGTAGCTGTGAAGCGCGTAGACTGTCGCCGTGACGCCCTGCACGGCGTGGTTCAGCACTCGACCAACGATTGTCTCCGTGACGCCCAACCGCACCATGTGTGTCGCCGCAGTTCTGCGCAAATCGTGGAGCACCCATGGCTGCAACGCGCCCCCAGACGCGGCGAGAAAAGCATCGAGCCGCTGCTTAAGTTTTGCGAAACCACTGATCGGGCTATTGCCGTCACTGGTCCAGACGTAATCCCCAAGCCGGGGCACGGACCGGAGCAACCGAACTGCGAGAGCCGAAAGAGGCACAAGATGCGGTCTGCCTGATTTCGCCGATTCCGATGGAATCACCCAAACCGCTGCGTCCAGATTGATCTGCTCCCAGCGCATCTCCGCCACCTCAGTTCGGCGTTGTGCTGTAAGTAGGAGCATTTTGATGAAACCACCGAAAGGATACCCCAGCAGGTCGGCACCAACGTAAACCCGCCGCACCTCGTCCATCTCGAGCACCCGGTCGCGCGGATTCTCAATCTTTGGCTTGGCAATTGCTTCCGCGGGTGACGCCTCTATCCAGTCCCGCGAGACAGCGTATCGAAGAAGCGTGCGGACCAAAGTCAGGTTCCGGTTCGGCGATACCTCGCCTTCGATCGACTCGATCAGTTCGCGCACGTCCGCACGGCGGATAGTATCCAGTTTCCGGTCGCCCCACTTCGGCAGAACGTGGATCTCCAGGCGTCGCTTTTGCAACTGCCAGGAGCGGTTGTTTGGCTTGGCTACCTTGTCCAACCAATCCTCTGCCAGCTGAACCGCGCCGGGTCTGCCGGAGGCGTTGGGTTGTGAGTCACGCTGCCATATCGAGGTTGTCCGCGGCAGCATAATATTGCTCTTCGGCTTCGGCAGGCGGGATGTTGCCGATGGGTTCGAGCAGC
>NZ_QQWY01000063.1:0-19328 GCF_003950455.1 Sphingomonas sp. ABOLE | reverse complement strand
ACAACCTCACTTTAGATACCTGCTGACCGGCCATGGCTTGCCCTGATGAAGTCTGCGGCCGCTACGCGGCCTTGTCTTCATCAGGGCCATAGCGGCTCCCGAACCAGCGCTTCCCAATGTGCTACGGAACCGAGTTTACCAGTCGGGCAATCCTGAAATGGGCCAGCGAGAACCGGGTCGAGTGGCACTACATTGACCCTGGCAAGCCCCAGCAGAACGCGTTCATCGAATCATTCAATGGGTCGTTGCGCGACGAGCTGCTCAACGAGGAACTGTTCGACAGCCTGGCGGACGCCAGGCGGAAGCTGGCCGTCTGGCGTTACGACTACAACAACGTCAGGCCGCACTCGTCGCTAGGAAACCGAACACCGGCACAAGCGCGCCGCGCGTTCCTGCAAGACGGAGGCGTCACGCCCGGCGCGCTTGTGCCGGTGGCGCACCACGAATATCAAACCGGCGGACTCTCGTTATGACTGCAGGACCAACCGGGGGCAGGTCAAACCATCTGCTGATTCGTCGGCGGCGATGTACACGATCCGTTTCCAGCCCGAGCGCAGCCTGCTCGACATCGCCTGGCATCGCATCTTCCTGCCCGATCAGGTGCCGGATTACGCCCGGCAGTCCCTGCAGCAGTTTCTCGCCCAGGGGCTGAGGCCGGGCTATCTGCTCCGCATGGACATGCGCGAAAGCGCCGTGCAGCCGTGCGACACGCTCGACTCCTTCGCGCGCAGCTTTCGCGATTTTCCCAAGGCCTCGCGCATTGCGGTGATGACGCAGCCCTATCTGCGGGCGTTTGCCAATGCCGATGCCGGGCTGAACTGGCTGCTCGATGCGCCGGCCAGCACGCCACAGGCGGACCAACGCCACAGCATCTGAACACGGCGCTGCAAGGTCAACCCCGCAGCGTAGCCAGAACCGCGTCGTCGCCGAGCAGGTGGATCACCGTGGCCGAGGGGCGGGCGAGCCCGCGCAGGCCGAGCGCCAGCAGCGCGTCGCCATCCACCTCGGCCGGGCTGTCGAGTTCGACGCGCAGGCGGTTGTCGTGCGCGCTCACCGCGCGGACGTTCGCCGCGCCGCCCAGCGCCGCCAGCGCCGCCGGCTGGAGCGCCACCGTCGGTGCGCTCGCAGGGGGCACGGCCTGTGCGGCAGGCGCCGACACGCCGCCGCGCGCGGTCGCGTCGCGGATCTCGACCGCCACCACATCGGCGATCGGGCCGAGCACCACCTGCAGCGCGCGCTCCGAGGGGCGCAGGATGCCGTGCGCGCCGAGTGCCTTGAGCGCGGCATCGTCGACCACGGACTGGTCGGCGACGATCAGGCGCAGGCGGGTGGTGCAGGCGCCGATCTCGACCAAATTGGCCGAGCCGCCCAGCGCGCGGGCGAAGGCCTCGCCGCGGCTCGACGGAGCGACAGCGCCCGCGTCGGCCACAACCGGCGCCTCGGCTTCGCGGCCCGGAGTCTTCAGGTCGAAGCGGCGGATCGCCCAAGCGAAGATGCCGTAATAGAGCGCGAAATAGACCAGCCCGACGGGGATCAGCAGCAGCGGCTTGGTCGCCTTGCCGAAGTTCAGGACGTAGTCGAACAGCCCTGCGGAGAAGCCGAAGCCGAGCTTCACGCCGAGCAGGTCCATCACCACCATCGCCACGCCGGTCAGCACCGCATGGACGACGTAGAGGGCGGGGGCGAGGAACATGAAGCTGTATTCGATCGGCTCGGTCACGCCGGTGAGCAGCGAGGTGAGCGCGAGGCTGAACAGCAGGCCGCCGACGGCCTTGCGGCGCTCGGGGAGTGCCGCGCGGTACATCGCGAGGCAGGCGGCGGGCAGGCCGAACATCATCACCGGGAAGAAGCCCGCCATGAACGCGCCCGCGCTGGGATCGCCCGCGAAGAAGCGGCGGAGGTCGCCCGTTGCGCCGTTGTAATCGCCCTGGACGAACCAGAACACGTTGTTGAGGATGTGGTGCAGGCCCGTCACCAGCAGCACGCGGTTGAGCAGGCCGAAGGCGAACAGGCCGAAGCTGCCCGCACCGGCAATGCCGTGGCTCAGCCCGTCCACACCCGCGCTGATATGCGGAAACCCGACGCCGACGATCACCGCAATGGCGAGGCCCGCCAGCCCGCTGACGATCGGCACGAAACGACGACCACCGAAAAAGGCGAGATAGGACGGCAGCTTGATCGCCGAAAAGCGGTTGTAGAAGGTGCCGCCGATCAGACCCGAGGCGATGCCGATCGGCACGTCGAGCCGGGCGACCGCCTTGGCCTTCCATGCCGCCACCGCCAGCGCCGCCTGGTCCTTGTCCAGCCCGGCGCCGATCGTGTCGGGCACCGCGAGCAGGCTCTTGCCCGCCTCGGTCGAGACGAGGAAACAGACGATGCCGGCAAGTGCGGCGGCACCGTTGCCGTCCTTGGCATAGCCGGTCGCCACGCCGATCGCGAAGAGCAGGCCGAGATGCGAGAACAGCGCATCGCCGGCCGCGCTGACAAAGGCGATGTTGAGCAGGTCGGGCTGGCCGAGGCGGAGCAGGAGCCCTGCCACCGGCAGCACCGCGATCGGCAGCATCAGCGCACGGCCGAGCGGCTGGAGCGTTTCGAGGATCTGCTTCATGCGGTGAATTCCCGGGCAAGGCGGCGGACATCGGCGGCGGTTGCGCAGGCCAGCGCGGCGGTGGCATGGGCGCGGGCGCGCTCGAGCGTCAGCGTGGCGAGCAGCGCCTTCACTTCCGGCACGATCGAGACAGTGGCCGAAAGCTCGGTCACGCCGAGGCCGACCAGGATCGGCACCGCCAGCGGATCGGAGGCGAGGCCACCGCATACGCCGACCCAGCGGCCCTTGGCGGTCGCACCCCGGCAGGTATCGGCGATCAGCCGCAGCACCGCCGGGTGGAGCCCGTCGATGCCGCTCGCTACCGCCGGGTTCCCGCGGTCCATGGCGAGGGTATATTGCGTCAGGTCGTTGGTGCCGATCGACAGGAAATCGGCCTCGGCGGCGAGCAGATCGGCGGTGGCCGCCGCGGCGGGCGTCTCGACCATGATGCCGAGCTCGACCGTCTCGCCGATGCCGAGCTCGCCGCGCAGCCGATCGAGCACGGCGCGCACCGCGCGCAGTTCGCCGACGCTGGCGATCATCGGCAGCATGATCCTGGCGACGCCGATCGGGCGCACGCCGAGGATCGCGCGGAGCTGGTCCTCGAGCACCTGCGGATGGGCGAGGCCGACGCGGATGCCGCGCAGGCCCAGTGCCGGATTCTCCTCCGCCGCGATCGGCAGATAGGGCGCGGGCTTGTCGCCGCCGATGTCGAGCAGGCGGATGATCAGCGGGCGGCCCTGCAGCGCGTCGGCGATTGCCTGGTACTCGGCGGTCTGTTCGGCGACGCTGGGCGGCGTGTCGCGATCGAGGAACAGGAATTCGGTGCGCAGCAGCCCGCTGCCCTCGGCGCCCGCCGCGACGGCGCGCTCGGCATCACTCACCGAGCCGAGATTGGCGAACACTTCGATGCGGGTGCCGTCGGCGAGCCGGGCTTCCGCCCCCGCTGCCGCGCGGGCAGCGGCGAGCGCGGCCGTGCGGGCATTGACCCGGGCCCGCGCCTCGCTGCGCTGGGCCTCGTTCGGGGCGACGCGGAGCGTGCCGGCGCCGGCGTCGAGGATCAGCATCTCGCCTTCCTGCACCGTGCGCAGCGCCGATCCCATTGCGACGAGCGCGGGGATGCCGAGGCTGGCGGCGAGGATGGCGACGTGCGAGGTCGGGCCGCCGCGCACGGTAGCGAAGCCGCAGACCTGCGCCGGATCGATCGCGGTCACCTGCGAGGGCAGCAGGTCGTCGGCGAGCAGGATCGTGCCTTCCGGGAACACCAAGGGCGCGTCCTGCACGCCTTCGATCGCGGAGACGACGCGGCGCTCGAGATCGACCATGTCGTCGGCGCGCTCGGCGAGATGCGCATCGCCGCTCTGGCGGAGCAGCTCCGCCTGGGGGCGGATCGCCTGGCGCCAGGCCTGGCCGGCGCTGGCGCCGTCGAGCACCGCGGCGCGCGCCGCTTCCAGCAATTCGGGATCGTCGAGCATCGATCGGTGCGCGGCAAGGATCGAGCGCATCGGCCCGGCGGCGTGGCTGAGGTCTGCCTCGATTGCGCGCACCACCCTGGCGATGCCGTCCTCGAGCCGCGCGCGCTCCAGGCTCGCGCCCTTGCCGATCGGGTCGATCGTCAGTTCGGGGAGGCGGAAGAAGCGCGCGGTGCCGATCGCGAGGCCTGGGGCGGCGGTGACGCCGGCGAGCACGCCGGGCTCGTCCGAAACCGGCGCGGCGACGGGGGCAGGGCCAGGGGCGGGGACAGGCGCCGAGGCGGGATCGGCCTTCTCGCCCATCCCGCTTTCGATCAGCGCGGCGAGCGTCGCCGCGGCTTCGTCGGCGCGGCCGCCCTCGGCGGTGATGCGGATCGTGTCGCCCAGCTTGATGCCGAGCGTCATCAGGCGCACGGGGCTACGGGCATCGGCGCTCTGCGCGCCCTTGGTGATCGTCACCTTGGCGGCGAAGGGGACCAGCACTTCGCGGAGCTTCGCGGCGGGGCGGGCGTGGATGCCATGCGCGAGCGGCACGACCACGGTGCGCGTCGCCGTCTCGCCGACGATGTCGGTGGCGGCTTCGGCTGCCGCTCCGGCGCGCTCGACCGTGAAGATCGGCTCACCCGGCGCAACCAGCCCGCTGCCGCGCTTGCCCGTCAGCGTAAGGCCTTCCTGGCCGATCAGCAGCACCGGTGTCACCACCGAGGGCGCGTCGCAGACCACGCAATCGAGGTCGAAGCGGATCAGCACGTCGCCCGCGCGGACGTGATCGCCCACCTTCACCTGCGGATCGAAGCCGGCGCCGGCCAGCTGCACCGTATCGATGCCGATATGCATCAGCAGTTCGATGCCGTCGCCGGCGCGCAGCGTGATCGCATGGCCGGTCGGCTGCAGCACGGTCACTTCGCCGTCGCAGGGCGCGTAGAGGCAGCCCTCGGTCGGGTCGATCGCCACGCCGTCGCCCAGCATGCGCTGCGCGAAGACGGGATCGGAAACCTCCTCCAGCGGCAGCAGCCAGCCGGCCATCGGCGCGCCGATGGCAAGGGCCCCGGCCGAGGCGTCGTCATGGGAAGAGGGCGGCGCGATCGTGCTCAGGGCGGGTCTCCGTGCGATCAGGGGAAGCGGGTTGCGCCGATCCAGCACCCGGCGGGCTGGAAGTCGCGGGTCATCTGCACCCAGTCGGCGCGCAGCCCGGGGGCGAGCGTGCCGCGCTCGTGCGACAGGCCGAGGAAGGCGGCGGGGCTGGTAGCGGCCATCATCGCGGCGTCCTCGGGCGCGGTGCCGATACGGGTGACCATGTGGCGGAACGCGCCGGTCATATCGAGCGCCGAGCCCGCCAGCGTGCCGTCGACACCGAGCAGCCGCCCGCCTTCGACGCGGATATGCTGGCCGTGCAGATCGAACGAGGTCATGTCCGATCCTACGTTGGGCATCGCGTCGGTGACCAGCAGGAAGCGGTCATAGGGCCGGGCGGCGAGCGCGATGCGCAGCGCCGCGTCATGGACGTGGAAGCCGTCCGGGATGATCCCGCAATAGGCGGTCTGGTTCTCCAGCGCCGCACCGACGACGCCGGGCGCGCGGTGGCGCAGCGGCGACATCGCGTTGTACAGGTGGGTCACGCCGGTCATGCCGGCCTCGAAGGCGGCGCGGGCCGTCTCGTAGGTCGCGTCGCTATGGCCGATCGCGAGCAGCACGCCGGCATCGGCCAGGCGGCGGACATCGGCGAGGTCGACCATCTCGGGCGCCAGCGTCACCAGCACCTTGCCGCGACGGGGGCGGCCGAGCAGTTCGACCATGCCGGCGTCCAGCCCGCGGAACTTGTCCGCATCGTGGATGCCCTTGCGCGCCTTGTTGAGGATCGGGCCCTCGATATGCACGCCGACCACGCCGGGCACCCCCGCCTCGATCGCGGCATCGGTGGCGTCGAGCGCCTTGGCGATCACCTCGGGCACGTCGCTGATCAGCGTCGGCAGGAAGGCGGTGGTGCCGAACTTGGCATGCGCCGCACCGATCGCGGCGATGCCCTCGACGGTGGTCGCGTCGTTGAACAGCACGCCGCCGCCGCCGTTGACCTGGACGTCGATGAAGCCGGGGACGATCCAGCCGCCGTCGAGGTCGATCGTGTCGGTGCCGCTGCCTTCGGTGGCAATCGAGACGATGCGGCCCTGATCGACCTGGATCACCGCTTCCGGCAACGTGCCGGCAGCGGTGACGATCTGGCCGTTGACGAAGCGAAAACTGCTCATCGAGTCTCGGTTACCTTGCGGAGATACAGCGGGGCGTCGGGGTTGTTGCCGCGCGCCAGCGAGAGCGCGTTGACCATCGGGTAGAAGCTCTGGACCATCAGGATCGGCTCCAGCGCGGCGTGGCCGGCGAGCACCGGCAGCGGCGAGGCGTCGCCGGCCTTGGCGTCGGCCAGGCAGATGCGCGCACCACGCTCGGCGAACTCGGCCGAGGCCTCGCGGACGCTGTCACCGGCGGTATCGGAGGTCGCGAAGGCGAGCACCGGGAAGCCGTCGCCGACGATCGCCATCGGGCCGTGGCGCACCTCGGCGGCGCTGAACGCCTCGGCGTGCAGGCTGCAGGTTTCCTTGAACTTGAGCGCCGCTTCCTGCGCGACGGCGAAGCTGTAGCCGCGGCCGATCACGAACAGGTTGGTCGCGTCGCGCAGCGTGTCCACGACCGGTGACCAGTCGAAATCGCGCGCCTTTTCCAGCTGTTGGGGCAGGGCGGTGAGCGCGGTGGCGAGCGCCTCGTCCTGCGCCCATTCGGCGACCAGCGCGGCGAAGGCGGCCAGCGCGGTGATATAGGACTTGGTCGCGGCGACCGAACGCTCGGGGCCTGCCTTGAGGCCGATCGTGGTGTCGGCCATTGCGGCGAGCGGCGATTCCTCGTCGTTGACGAAGGCGACGACGCGCGCGCCGGCCTGCTGGTAGGCCTTGACCGTGGCGAGCAGGTCCGGGCTGCGGCCGCTCTGCGACACGGCGATGCACAGCGCGCGGGCGGTGGAGACGGGCGCCTCGAACACCGACGCGACCGAGGGCGCGGCCGAGGCGACGGGCACGCCCAGCATCGTTTCGATCAGATATTTGCCATAGGTGGCCGAATGGTCGGACGAACCGCGAGCGCAGGTGACGACCAGTGCGGGCGGGTCGGCGCGCAGCTCGCGGGCCAGCGCGGCGAGCGCCGGGCCGTTGGCGTCGAGCAGGCGGCGGACCGCGGCGCCGGCCTCGGCAGCCTCGGACGCCATCAGCGTCGCACCGCCTGCGGGCTTTTCGATTTCAGCGATCATGGTCCCCACTGCTTCCTGGCTATGATGAAACCAGGGATAAGTTACATATTGGTATTGTTCAAGCGCTAGCTGCGCGCGTCGAGCAAATTACGCAGGGTAGAAACTTTCGCGGGGTCGGTGGCGAGGCGCGGGCCGGCCTGGAAACCGAAGGCGATTTCGCGGGTATCGGCGCTGGCCTGCGGGCTGCGGCACGAGGCATGGACCTCGCGCACGCCGGTCTCCAGGATCGCCGGCAGCGTCGACGCGTCCACGCCGCTGCCGGCCAATATGGTGATTCGGTCGCCGGCGGCCTGTACCAGCGCGGCGATCGTGTCGCGCCCGTCGATCGCCGTGGGTGTGCAGCCGGAGGTGAGGATCCGGTCGAAGCCGAGGCTGATCGCTGCTTCCAGTGCCGCCAGCGGATCGGGGCAGAGGTCGAAGGCGCGGTGCAGCGTAAGCGACAGGCTGCGCCCGGCATTTCGCGCGACCGACGCCCAGGCCGCGAGCCTCTCCGCATCGAGCTGACGGTCGGCGCGGCTGGCACCGATCACCACGCCGGCCAGCCCCGCCTCGGCGGCGGTGCGAATGTCGGCGGCGACCAGCGCGGCCTCGGCGGCGGTGTAGACGAAGTTGCCGTCGCGGGGGCGGGCGAGCAGATGCACCGGGATCGGCGCGGTCGCCGCCGCGGCAATCAGCGATTCGGGTGGTGTCAGTCCGCCTACGGCCAGCGCGGCGCAAAGCTCGATTCGGTCCGCGCCACCGGTTACCGCGGCATCGATTCCGGCGACATCTTCCACGCAGACTTCGAGCAATCGACGCATAAGGTATTCGTCCCCGGGGCCAAGGTTCTAGAAAAGTCCTATTCCTCAGAGCACGCCGAAGGTCCAGCCCTCCGTACGGGCAAGATCGGGCGTGAGGCCGGCCGGAGTCCACAGTCCCGGCTGCCCGGCGGCCACGCGCAGCCAGGCGGCGCTGAGGATCGCGTCGGTCGCGTGATCGTCATGGCGCGGCAGCGGCGCATGCGGCGCCGAGCCGAAGGCGGCGAGCATCGTGTCGAGCGTCTCGGCGTCACGAATCTTCGAGATGCCCTTGCGCATCCCGGCGAGTCGCGCGGCGAGCGAGGTGTAGATCTCCACCAGCACCGGGCCGGTATCGGGCAGCGGGTCGAACGGCCACAGGCCGACGCGCCCGCGCAGGCGGTGGAGGACGCGCATCCCGGTGAGGCTCGACTTGCCGACCTGGCTCGCTCCCACCAAATTGAAGCAGCTGTACGGCGAGAGCGCCATTGCCTCTTGCCCAACCTCGCACACTCGGAAGCGCCCCCGTCCGCCGGGGAACAGGTCGCCGCAATCGCCCATCTGGCGGAAGTGCCGCCGTGCCTCCACATGCTGGACGAAGCTGGTTGCGGCGAAATGCGGATCGGGTGTGGACAGGCGGTCGACCAGTGCCCAGAGCGCTGGGCCGTCCGCCGGACTCTCCGCCCAGCCGGGAAAATAGGCGCCGGCGTCGGCGAAGGGAAAGGCAGGGGAGAGATCGAGCCCCATCAGCGCGCGCGTGCCACTATCGGCAAGGCCCTCCAGAAAGCCGAGAATATCGGCGCGCGACCAGGGCCGGTCGATCAGCACCGGCGCGGTGTCGCCCGCGCGGGCGTGTGCAACGGCAAGCCCCTTGGGCCGCTCGACTGCCTGACCGGACCAGTCGATCGCAATGAAGTCGGTGAAGGTCAGGGGCGAGTCCCCAGCCCAGCGGTGAGGCGCTGCGCCTTCTTCGCCCGATCCCACCAGGCGCGCTGGATATAGAGCTGGATCCGCTCGCGTGCCGGGGTGCCGTAGCGAACCAGCAGCATCGGGTAGTTGCGATAATGGTCGGTCTGCCAGAAGGTCTCGGGATCGGTCTCGAGCAGCAGCACCTTCTCGTCCTGCGCGACCATCAGCCCGAAGCTGCCCGGCTGCCTGGCGTGGGACATCAGCCCCTTGCCGTTGATCTTGGGGCAGGGCGTGCCCCACCAGGGCGCCATCGCCACGTCGGGCAGCGTCAGCGCGAAGGCGCAGGCATCCTCCCAATCATCCATCGCGCCGTTGCTCGCGCATCGCCGCCCACCAGGCGAGCCGCTCCGCCACGCGCTTCTCGTGGCCGCGATCGGTGGGGGTGTAGAAGGTCTGCGGCTCCATCTCCGCCGGCCAGTAATTGTCGCCCGAGAAGCCGCCCTCGGCATCATGGTCATAGGTATAGCCGGTGCCATAGCCGATCTGCTTCATCAGCTTGGTCGGCGCGTTGAGGATGTTCTGCGGCGGCATCAGCGAGCCGGTTTCCTTCGCCACCTTCCACGCCGCCTTCTGTGCCTTGTAGGCGGCGTTGGATTTGGGTGCTGTCGCCAGGTAGAGACATGCCTGGACGATCGCCAGCTCGCCCTCGGGCGAGCCGAGAAAGTCGTACGTATCCTTGGCTGCCATGCACTGCACCAGCGCGTTGGGGTCGGCCATGCCGATATCCTCCACCGCCATGCGGACCAGCCGACGGAGCAGGTAGAGCGGCTCTTCGCCGGCGGTGAGCATCCGCGCGAGATAATAGAGCGCCGCCTGCGGATCGGAGCCGCGCACCGATTTATGCAGCGCTGAGATCAGGTTGTAATGCCCCTCGCGGTCCTTGTCATAGACCGCGACGCGGCGCTGGAGGAAGGCCGAGAGCCCGGCGGGATCGAGCGGCGCCTCAAACTGCACCGAGAACAAGGTCTCGGCCTGGTTGAGCAGGAAGCGCCCGTCGCCATCCGCGCTCGCCACCAGCGCGTCGCGTGCCTCGGGCGTCAGGGGCAGGGGGCGTTCCTCCAGCGCCTCGGCACGATCGAGCAGCTGGCTCAGCGCTTCGTGATCGAGCCGGTGCAGGATCAGCACCTGCGCGCGGCTGAGCAGCGCGGCGTTGAGCTCGAAGGAGGGGTTTTCGGTGGTCGCGCCGACCAAGGTGACGGTGCCGTCCTCGACATAGGGCAGGAATCCGTCCTGCTGGGCCCGGTTGAAGCGGTGGATCTCGTCCACGAACAACAGGGTGCGCTTGCCGATCCGGGCATGGTCGCGCGCCTCGGCAAACACCTTCTTGAGGTCCGCGACGCCCGAGAACACCGCCGAGATCGCGACGAAGCGCAGCCCCACCGCATCGGCGAGCAGCCGCGACATGGTGGTCTTGCCGGTGCCCGGCGGGCCCCAGAAGATGATCGAGCTGAGCTTGCCCGCCGCGACCATCCGCCCAATCGCGCCCTGCGGCCCGGTGAGATGCTCCTGCCCGACCACCTCGTCGAGCTTCTGCGGGCGCAGCCGGTCGGCGAGCGGGCCGCCGGCGGGGGTGGCATCGGCGGCGGGTTGTTCGTGGGTCGCAAAAAGGTCGGCCATTGCGGCCAAGATAGGCGGCTGGGATGCGATTTGCATCCCGCTGGTTGATCGGGCGCAAGGCTTGGCGGCGCCTGTCCAGCCAAACCCTTCGTCATCCCGGCCAAAGCCGGGATCCATTCGCCGATCCGGTGCAGCAGGAGCCGACGCGCTACAGCGTCTGGATACCGGCTTCGCCGGGATGACGGCGGGTGGTGGGGAAGCGGCCCCCGATCGCCACAAAGCGCGATGGGGGAGGTGTGGAGGATCGGGCATGGACTGCGACGTCGTCATCGTCGGGGGAGGGCCGGCTGGCCTCGCCTTCGCGCGCTCGCTGGAAGACAGCGGGCTGAGCATCGTGCTGCTCGAGCGCGCGCCGCTGGAGGCGCTGGCGTCCCCACGCTTCGACGGGCGCGAGATCGCGCTCACCCACGGCTCGAAGCGGATCCTCGAGGCGCTCGGCGCCTGGGGGCGGCTGCCGGCAGACGAGATTGCGCCGATGCACGCGGCCAAAGTGCTGAACGGCGATTCGCCCTTCGCGCTCAACTTCACCGCGGGGGGTGGGGCGGACGACCAACTCGGCTATCTGGTGCCCAACCATCGCATCCGCGCCGCGCTGTACGAGGCGGTGAAGCACCAGCCCGGGCTGCGGCTGGTGACCGGCGCGGAGGTGGTCCATGCCCGCTCGGGCGCCACCGGGCCGCGCGCGGAGGTGCTGCTCTCCTCGGGCGAGGTGGTACGGGCGCGGCTGCTGGTGGTCGCCGATTCGCGGCTATCCAAGACGCGCGAGGCGCTGGGGATCGAGACCGACATCAACCCGCTCGGCCGTTCGATGATGGTCGTGCGGGTACGCCACGAACTGCCGCACGGTGCGACCGCGCTCGAATGGTTCGACCATCGCCAGACGCTGGCGCTGCTGCCGCTCAACGGGAACATGGCCGGCGCGGTGCTGACCCTGCCCGAGGAGGCGGCGCGGCGGGTAGCGGCGTTCGATGATGCCGCGCTCGGCCGCGACCTCGCGCGGCGCTTCCGCCAGCGGCTGGGGCGGATGGAGGTGGTGAGCGATCGCAACGTCTATCCGCTGGTCACCACCTGGGCGCATCAGTTCGTGACTGGCCGCGCGGCGCTGATCGGCGATGCGGCGGTGGGGATGCACCCGGTGACCGCGCATGGCTTCAACCTCGGGCTGAGCGGGCAGGCGCTGCTCGCCGCCGAGGTGCGGGACGCGGTGCGGCGGGGGATGGACCCGGCGCTGCCGGCGGTGCTGCGGCGCTTCGAGAACGGCCACCGCGCGGCGTGCAAGCCGCTCTATACGGGGACCAACCTGCTGGTGCGGCTGTTCACCGACGAGCGGCTGCCGGCGCGCGCGATGCGGCACGCGGTGCTGCGGCTGGGGGCGGGGCTGCCCTTCGTGCGGCCCACCGTGCGCGCGATGCTGACGCACTGATTTCGTTTTCAAGCCCCTCCCCTTCAGGGGAGGGGCTTGGGGTGGGGCAGTGTCTCACCGAGACCAACGTTCGTTCTGGAATCCCTCCACCCCCAACCCCTCCTCCAAGGAGGGGGGCTAAGAAAACCCAGAAACCCCTTGCACAGTCGCTTTCAAGATATATCTTGTGCGCATCACGACTCGCACAGGATGCACAACGCTATGGTTTTCCATTTCGGCCGTCATGGCCATCATCATCATCATCATCATCACGGCCACCAGTTTGGCCCCCGCGGACGCGGCGGCTGGGGCGGGGGCTTTCCCGGCGGCTTCGACATGGCCTTTGCCATGGGCGAGCGGGGTCAGGGCGGGCGCGGCCGGCGCATGTTCGGCGGCGACGAGCTTCGCCTGATCCTGCTCAAGCTGATCGAGGAGGCGCCGCGCCACGGCTATGACCTGATCCGCGAGATCGAGGCGCGCTCCAATGGCGCCTATGCGCCCAGTCCGGGCGTCGTGTACCCCACGCTGACCATGCTCGACGACATGGACCTGATCGCCGAGCACAAGAGCGAGGGCGCCAAGAAGCAGTTTGCGATCACCGCGGCCGGCACCGCGCATCTCGCGGAGAATGCGGCGGAAGTTGAAGCGCTGTTCCAGCGGCTGGCCGATCTCGGCGAACGCCATGCCCGCACCAGCGGCGGCCCCGTCCGGCGCGCGATGCACAACCTCAAGACCGTGCTCGCCGCCAGCGTGTTCGACGAGGAAGTCGATCCCGAGCGCCTGCACGCGATCGCCGAGATCCTCGACGAAGCCGCGCGCAAGATCGAGCGGCTGTAGGAAACGATGCCCCGGATCGAGGTGTTACGCCGTCGGCTGGGGCTCGTCCCCGCCGCGGCCAAGGAGAGAAGAATGACGATCGCCCCGTTCACCGCCCATGCGCTGGTGCCGACCGAACATGCCAGCCGCTACCTCCAGCAGCTGTGCAAGCATTGGCAGCACAATCTCCAGGTGGAGTTCACCCCCGAGAACGGCACGGTGATCTTCCCCAAGGACGCGCGCGGCGCCGATCACCCGGGCGACGCGGTGGTGACCTTCGACGTCGCGGAGACGGGCCTGGAGATCCGGGTCGATGCCACCTCACAGGAGCAGTTGGAAGGGCTGAAGGGCGCGGTCGCCCGGCATCTCGATCGCTTCGCCTTCCGCGAGGGCGAGCTGACGTTCGACTGGCAGTAAGCCACGAAAAGGGGGCGGGAACCGCGTGGTTCCCGCCCCCTTTTTTGTGTGGGTCGTCCGGATCAGAAGCTGAAGCGAACCGAAGCAGTGACCGTGCGGCCGTTGAGGGTCTGCGCGGTGACCACGCCCGAGGCCGGGATCGCGGCCGAGTTGACCGAGACGAAGGCCAGCTTGTCGAACACGTTGTAGACGTTGAGGCCGATCTGCAGGCCCTTCACCGGGCGAACCTGCACGAACGGGCTGACGATCGTGTAGCCGGGCTGCTTGAGCAGGTTGCCGTCCTGCGCGAAGCTGCTGGTGGTGCCGATCACGTTCGTGCCGATGGTGAAGCGCTTCACCTCGAACTGCGGGGTCGCCTGGAAGATCAGGTCCGGCTGGTGGCGCGGAGTGTTGCCGACCAGCGTCTTGTCCGCCTTGTCCGCATCGATCTTGGCCTTGGTGTAGGTAGCACCCAGGCGCAGGCTGAGCGGGCCATGCTCGAAAAGGCCTTCGAGCTCGACCCCCTTGGCGCTGTAGTCGCGGTCGATCTGCAGCACGACGGTGCCGCCGCTGGCGTCGGCGCCGATCTGCAGGTTCTTGTCGGTGGTCGAGGCCCAGAAGCCGGTGGCGAACAGCGTCACGCCATCCTTGCGGAACTTCACGCCCGCTTCGGCCTGCTTGACCGGGCCATAGGCCATTGCCGGGTCGGTCAGCGCGCCCGAGTCCGGGTTGACCGCCGGCGAGAAGAACAGGCGCTCGGCGCTGGCCCGCGCGCCGCGGCTGTAGCGGGCGAAAACCGATAGCGGCTCGGCGATGCGATAGTTCACGCCGATCGAGTAAGAGGCGTATTTGTAGCTATAGTCCGCCAGGCCCGGCTGGGACAGCGGCAGCACCGCGACGCTGCGCTCGGGCGGCGAGATCGCGCCGTCGCGGTTCATGTCCACCGGCGCCACGCCGACGCGGTTGCCGCCCAGATCGGCGCCGTACAGCGTGCCGCTGACCTTGCCGAAGTCATAGCGCAGGCTGCCGCCGACCGACAGCGCGCCGATCTGGTAGTTCACCGAGCCATAGGGCGCGAACACGCGATACTGCAGATCGTAGCGCCTGCGAAAGGCAGCGGTGCCGCGAATGCCATAGGCCAGCACGCCGCCCTGCGTCACCGGTACGCCGCCGGCGGTCAGTACGTCGACATAAGCCGAGTTGCCGCCCGGGGCGATGTCGAACACGTCGTTGATCAGGTGCAGGTTCTGCACCATCGCCTGCGAAGACGCATAGAAGCCGGCCGTGGTGGTCAGTTTGCCCTCGCCGACATTCCACACGCGGCTGCCGCGGAAGTCATTGGTGAAGTTGTCGAGCTTCTCGAGGTCCGAATGGATTTCGAGGCCATACATCAGCAGGCCGTTGCCGTTCAGCGTCGCCGGGTTGGCGATGGTCTTGCCGGCATCGGGGCCGGTGGTGTAGCGCAGCGTCGCGCCGGGGCCGGCAAAGACCGGTGCCAGCGCCGCGGCGGGCAGCAGCGCCATCGAGCTGCTCTCGTTATAGGTACCCGAGATTGCGGCGTAGCGCATGCGATTGCTGAACGTCCAACCGGCGATGTCGAACTGCGCCTCCAGTCCGATCGACGCGACCTTGCTGCGATTGCCCTCACGCAGATCGAGGTTGGTCACGTTGTTGTTGCCGTCAAGCGCGAGGATCGAGCTCTTGTAGCGCGAATAGAGCGTGTCCTTGCGCGGATCGAAGCCCGGGATCGTGCTGTACGTCGGGTCGGCATTGGTGCCGCGCACCGCCACCGGCACCATCGCATAGTTGGGCTCGCGGTCGTCGAGATACTTGCCGTACAGGCGGACATAGCCGTTGCCGAACGTCTTGGTGACGTTCAGCTTGATCTGGCCGCCCTTGAACGCGTCATAGCCGGTCGCGCGCGGGCCTTCGCCCTGGCGGTAGAAGCCGCCGACGTTGAAGCGCACCGTCTTGCTCAGATGGCCGCCATAGTTGAAGTCGGCCCGGCCGAGTTCATGATCGATGCCCGAGGAGAGCTGCAGCGTGCCACCGTCTTCCTCGCCGGTCTTCGAGAGGAAATTGACCAGGCCACCGGGCGAGTTCGAGGCGAAGGTCGAGGCGGAACCGCCGCGGATCGCCTGGACCTGCGAGAGGCTGAGATCGGTGCGCAGGAACGCAGTGGTCGAGGCGAAGTGGATGTCGCCGAACTCGAGCACGGGCAGGCCGTCTTCCTGGATCTGCAGGAACTTGGAGCCGTCTGCGGCCATCGGCAGGCCGCGGATCGTGACGGCGGTCAGGCCGTCGGTGCCCGCCGTCTCGGCGCGGATGCCGGGCATGTTGCCCAGCACTTCGGCGATCGAGCGGGTGCCGATCTTCTGGATCTGCTCCTCGTCGATCGAGCTTGCCGAAATCGCCGAATCGAGCAGATCGCGCCCCTTTGCGACGCCGGTGGTAAAGGCCTGCTTCTGCGGCTTCGCCTCGGCCGAGTCGCCATGGTGCGCGGTGGGTGCTTCGGTGCCGGTGGACGCCTGCTGGGCATGTGCGGGCAGCGCGATCGCTGCGGCGGAGAGCGCCAGCGTCAGGCGGAAACGAGTGTTCATCACAACCCCATTTGTCTCGATTGTTTCTGCGGACGCAGTGGGGTCATGCGGGTTAAGGCATTGAAAGGGATAGGGTAGGTACAAGTACGTGCCGGAGTCGTACGGAGTGGGAACGTTTGCTTCTACGCCGACGGAAAATTTTGGCGGTGCGTTCAAATCGAGCATTTGCGCGTATATTCTCGGCAGACGAGAACGGCACCGCGCCGACATGGGAGAGTGGGGCAATGATCGAAGCGCGCATCGAGGCACGGCACGCGAATAGAACGGCACCGGACGAAGCGAGATTGCTGGGGCTGTTGGCGGACTGTGCCGGCAAGATGCTCGGCGCGTCCGATCCGACGGCGATGATTGACTATCTGTTCGAGATGGTCCGCGACGAGTTGCTGCTCGACGTGTATTTCCATTATCGCGCCGAACCGGATCACCTGCTGGCGCTCGAGGCCAGCGGCGGACTGTCCGAAGCCCAGAAGATGGCGGGTGCGCGACTCCAGTTCGGTCAGGCGGTATGCGGCATGGTCGCGCGCGATCGTACCCCGCGCGTCGTCGCGCAGGTGCAGGGCAGCGACAACCCCATGACCAACTTCATCCGCGACGTCGGGCTCGACAGCTATGCCTGCACGCCATTGCTCCACGGCGAGGTGCTGCTCGGCACGCTCGGCTTCGGCCGGCGCAGCGGCGTGCCGTTCACCGAGATCGAACTGCGCTTTCTGCGCACCATCTGCAGCTATGTCGCGGTGGCGAAGAACCGTCTGCTGGTCGAGGCCGAGATGCTCGCGGCGATGAAGGCGCGCGACGCGCTCGACAAGGCACAGCGCGCGCTGATCGGCAGCATCTCGCGCAGCGGCGCCGAGGAGGAAGCGGCGACGGCGGCGATGCTCGCGCACGAAATGGTGCAGCCGTTGTCCGCCGCGTCGAACTATATCGCGACGGTGGAGATGGCGCTGCGCGGCACCGGCGGCCCCGACGTGCTGCGGCAACTAGCCCGGGCGCGCGCGCAGATCAGCCGCTCGTCGCAAATCGTGGCGCGCACGCGGGCGCTGGTCGAGCGCGGCGAGGTGGATGCGGAGTTCGTGATGGCCGCGACGCTGTTCGAGGAGGCGCGCGAACTGTTCGAGGCTGTGTGGAGCGGCCCGTCCCCGCAGATCGACGTGGAGATCGAAGAAGGACTGGGCGCGCTGATCGCCGATCGGGTGCAAATCGGGCAGGTGCTCGCCAACCTCCTGCGCAACGCCGCGCAGGCGCTGCGGGCTACCGAGGGTGCGCGAATCCTGCTCTCGGCGCGCGCCGCCGAGGACGGGGTGGAGATCGCGGTGGCCGACAACGGCCCAGGCTTCCCCGGCGGGGTGATGCCCGAGCGGGGCCGCTCGACCAGCGGCGGGCAGGGGATCGGCCTCACCGTCACCCGGCGCATCCTGGAGGCGCACGAAACCGCACTGGAATTGCAGCGCCCGGCGACGGGCGGCACGCGATTGCGCTTCGTGCTCGCGGCGCGCGAGACCGTGGCGTAGCTCAGCGCCCGCGGCGGGCGAGCACCTCGAAATAGCTCTCTAGCACCGCGTGGTTCACCCGGTCCCACACATAGGCCTGGGCCTTTTCGTGGCCCGCCGTGCCGGCCGAGGCGGCAAGCGCCGGATCCTCGATCAGCCGCGCGATCGCGCCGGCATAGGCATCGACGTCGCGCGGCGGCACCAGGAAGCCGTTGACGCCTTCCTCGACCAGGTCGATCGCGCCGGTCGCGCGTGCGGCGACGATCGGCACGCCGCACGCCATCGCCTCCGAGGTGACGTTGCCGAACGTCTCGGTGACCGAGGGGTTGAACAGCACGTCCATCGAGGCGACCGCGCGGGCGAGATCGTCGCCGCGCTGGAAGCCGGTGAACACCGCGCCGGGCACCTGATCGGCGAACCATTGCCGCGCCGGGCCTTCGCCGATCACCAGTACCTTGTGCGGTACGCCGCGCTCGGTCAGCCGGTTGCAGACCTGCGCGAAGATATCGAGGCCCTTTTCCAGCACCAGCCGGCCGAGAAAGCCGACGGCGAACTCCCCGTCGCCGATGCCGAGCGACCGGCGCCAGGCGAGGTCGCGGCGGGCCGGGTTGAACCGCGCATGATCCACCCCGCGCGACCAGATGCGGATCGGCGTGGTCACGCCCCAGCCGCGGATGAGATCGGCGGTGGAATCGCCAGGTGTCACCACCTGGTCGACACGGTTGTAGAAGCGGGTCAGCAACTTGATAATCACCGGCGCGACGAAGCCGAGATGATAATAGGCCGGGTAGGTCTCGAACCGGGTGTGGAGCGACGCGAGGGTGGCGATGTCGTGCTTGCGCGCCCAGCGCACCGCGCCGTGGCAGAGGAATTCGGGCGCCGAGACGTGCACCATGTTGGGGGCGAAGGATTCGAGGTCTTCGCGGATGCTCTTGGGCAGGCCGGTGGCGAACTTGTACTCCGCGCGGCCGCCCGGCACCGGCCAGGCCGGCACGCTCACCAGCTCGCCGGTGGGCGCGAAAGCGGGGGTGTCCGTGGTCGGCGAATAGATGCGGACCGTCACGCCCTGGTCGAGCAGATAGCCGACGAGCTTGTTGAGCGCCTGGTTCGCGCCATCGCGAACATAATTGTAATTGCCGCTGAAAAGGGCGACGCGAAGATCGAAGGGTTGCATTTGGCTTGGGGCCTTAATCGCGTGTCGCGGGGCGGGCAAGCGGACGACTTGTCCCAGTGCCGGAACATGGTTCCGGATGGTGCGATTATGTCGAAATGAGCAAGCATTTCGCGAAGGGCGCCGCGGTGCGCTGGACCTGGGGCGGTCACCAGGCGAACGGCAAGGTCGCCGAACGCTTCGAGCGGCGCGTGCAGCGCACGATCAAGGGCGAGAAGATCGTCCGCAACGGGACCAAGGACAATCCGGCCTATCTGGTCGAGCAGGAAGATGGCGGTCGGGCGCTCAAGCTGGAGAGCGAGCTGGAGGCGGGATGAGGCTCTGAAGTCGGTCATCTTCATGAGCTGGGCAATTGCACATGCCCAGAATACGACGTCATCCCCGCGAAGGCGGGGATCCATTGGCGCTGATGGTGGGGTTCTTTTCCCAAGCGCTCAGCGCAATGGATTCCCGCCTTCGCGGGAATGACGACGGTTGTTTGAAGCCGCAGACCCTTGGCTTCCTATGCGATAGCCGTCACTCCACGGCGGGGCTGTGTCTCACCGAGACCGACCAGCGTTCTGGAATCCCTCCACCCCAACCCCTCCTCCCAGGAGGAGGGGCTTAGGTAGCTGACTGAACCGCGCCGGGTCTGCCGGAGGCGTTGGGTTGTGAGTCACGCTGCCATATCGAGGTTGTCCGCGGCAGCATAATATTGCTCTTCGGCTTCGGCAGGCGGGATGTTGCCGATGGGTTCGAGCAGC
>NZ_QQWY01000062.1:0-19816 GCF_003950455.1 Sphingomonas sp. ABOLE | reverse complement strand
GCATGATCAATCGTCGTCGATCGGCTCGCGGCACACCCATCAGGTGCATCATCAGTTTCAATTACACCGGACCTCAGTTTTGGTGTAGGTTCTGTGCGGCTCCGCTTCCAAAATGACGGTCATGAGAGCGTAGGATTCCGCCCCCTCCCGCAAACGCCCCCAGACATGCGGGTCGGACGGGACCGCCAGCTTCGCGGCATGCGCGACCGCCATCGGCACGAGGACGTGGCGCAGGTCACCATATCGATGCGAGCGGTCGAGCCATATGTCGCCCGAGCGCAGCGCGTCGCGCAGGTGAAACATGACCGCGACTTCCCGGAGGCGGGCATCATCATCGCCCTTCGCCCGCAACTGTCGCCGCCATTTGGAATGCGGGCGCAAGAAATCGTCGGCCGCCGGAACTGCGCCCTTGGTAGCGATGACGGTAGCCGCGTCCAGCAAAGGCCGTGCAACCGCCGCAGCTTTGAGGTCGAGGCATCGCAGCATGCGCGGGGCATACCGACGGAAGCGGTGATACCCCTGATCAACATAGGCCAGCGGATCATCGCCCAAGGTGTCCGTCAACGTCTTGGCCGTAGCGACGAGGCTGGTGAGCCGTTCCCATCCCGCCCCGCCCGCGACCGCATCTTCCAGCGACGCGCCGTCGCCATGCGCTTCGAGCAATGATTGACCGAGTGCAGTGAAGCCGTTCAAAGTCGCAGTGGTAGCGCCTCTGGTTTCTACGACCCGCGCGTCATGCAGTTGCTTCGCGTCGCGCCAGGTGCGGCCAACGATCCGGTCATGTGTTTCGATCACCGCATCCGCAGTCGCCGTGGCCCATTCAATGACGCAGACCGCCATGATAGCGCGGCGCCGATCGGCGCCGAGGTCGCGCAGGCCATCGGCGAAGTAGCGCTCGCCCTGCCGGCGTAGCCGGGCGACGCGATGCGGTGGAACACCGGCAAGTATACCATCATTGAGGTTCATCGCGCGCAGGAACTCGAGCCGGTCGAGCAGCCGGTTCGCCGCGGCGGAGTTGTTGCCCGGCTCAATCCGGCGCAGCCAGATGAAGCGGCTGATCGCCCCCGGCAGCATCTCGGTAGTCAGTCGGTCGAGCCCATCACAGGCGACGGGATCGAGACGGGCCGCGATCCGCTTCTCGATCCGACGTTCGGCGGCGACGAGCGCGTCCGCGCACAAACGCTCGATTGTCGTGATCGCCGGCAGGATGGTCATGGTTTCACGGCAGCGGGCAATGAAGCGCCGGGCAAGGTCGTCGTTTGAGCGTGCCTGCTCGGCTTCGGCGAGAAGCCAATCGCGGAAAGCCCTGGCATACGGTCCCCGTCCGGGGAACATTCTGTATCCGTAGATACGGCGCAGCGCCTCCATGTGCTGGTGGCGGGTTTGGCGTCGAACGGCATAGGCCGCGAGCGTCTCGCCAGCGATGCCAAGCTGGGCGCCTAGAAAGGCAGATACAGTGTGGGGGATCAGTTCGCCGGGAGCAAGGGTCCGGCCTGGATATCGCAGCGCGCACAACTGCAGGGCGAACCCGATGCGGTTCTCCGGTCGGCGACGCCGGTCGATATGAATCAGGTCATCGTCTGCCAGAAGATAATGGCGCAGCAGCGCCGCTTCGTCAGTCGGTAGGTCGAGTAGGGCCGAACGCTGTCGGGCGCTGAGGATATGGCGTCTCGGCATGCACGGCTTGTCCCCATTGAACAGAAGTCTGTTTTGGACAACACTGACCCCACGCAAATCAAGGCTTTTCGAGGCCTAATTCCAGAAGGGTTCAATTGGGACAGCGCGCCGCCATCTACGCCAGGGTTTCGACAGCCGACCAGTCGTGCGAACGGCAGCTCCGCGACCTGGCCGGCTTTGCCGAGCGTGGCGGCTATGAAGTGGTCGAGGTCTTCCGCGAAACCGCGTCGGGCATGAAGGCAAACCGTTCGGCGCGGGCTGAGGTGATGAAGCTGGCGCAGGCACGCCATATCGATGCGATCCTCGTTACCGAACTCAGTCGCTGGGGGCGTTCGACCCAGGACCTGCTCGATACACTCAACCGGCTGTCGGGCTGGCGCGTGTCGGTGGTCGCGATGAGCGGCATGACGTTCGAGGTCGATACGCCGCATGGGCGGATGATGGCGACGATGCTCGCAGGTATAGCCCAGTTTGAGCGCGACATGCTGAGCGAGCGGGTCCGCTCTGGCCTTGCTGCAGCGCGGGCACGTGGCCGCAAACTCGGCCGGCAACTGGGGGAGCGACCCAAGTCGGACCGCCTCGCGCCCAAAGTGTTGGCGCATATCGCCGAGGGGCGGAGCTATCGCTGGATCGCTCGCGACCTGGGACTCAGCAAGAACACGGTCGCCGGGATCGTGGCTCGCGCACGGGGTAACGTGAGCCCTGATGTCACGGTGACGACATGACCGGGGCGTCTGGACGGCTGCGTCCCGATCCCCGGCGCAAGGCGCGGTTTCGCGAAATCGCCCGAGGCATTGTCGCCAAGGATCGCTACAATCGGAAGTACGGGATCGCCGTCGACACTGCTGGCGCCATCGCGCAGGCGCTAGAGCGCGCGTACCGCGATGGAGTCCGGGACGACCCGGCCGCAGCCGTTCAAGCGCCCGAACAGGATGATGCCGGCCCGCTGGAATGGGCGTTGATCCCACCACGACCGCGAGATGCCTTCTGGAGTATCTGCCTATACACCCTGGGCCGCGATACCGATCTCCCACGTGACGGCCATCTCGCTCCGGCTATTACCGAACGCGGAACGCCCGGATGGACACTCGTGGCAGGAGGGTACACCCCTGACAGGGTGATCAGCGATAGGAGCATTGGCCCGCTTGTCCGCCTCGGCCTTATCGCGCTCGCAGTCGATTTACCGGTTCGCATGATCGTAACCGCACAGGGGAAGGAAACATGGGCTCTCTTCTGCCAGCGCGGTGGGATGTACCCTGAGGATCTCACTGACATTTGATCCATTTGATCGACATCCATCCGGCGGAATGGTGAAGGGCAGCATCCGCCCCGTTGCAGACGTTCCCAATGGTCGTCATCCCGGCGCATGCCGGGACCGTGGGCTGTCTTTAGAAGCAGCCTCACGTCCGGGCGCCCTGGCGATAGCTATCGCCTCAAGACTTGCCCACGGTCCCGGCATGCGCCGGGATGACGGATGACCGCGCCCCACCCCAAATCAGCCGTCACCCTGAACTTGTTTCAGGGTCCATCAATCCGAAAGCCCAGTTTATGATCGGCCAACCGAGATGGCGGCACGAGCCACCACGCTCCGGCACCAATCGCCCGATGGATCCTGAAACAAGTTCAGGATGACGCAAGGCGGGGGCGCGATGTCCGCTCCCCACCCCTTCTTGCCGTTTCGCTTAGGGTGTCATTTCGCCCTCAGCCGGAACCGACCCCATGATGGGGCCATGCTGGTGACCAAGCATGCCGCGCTGGCGCGGCCAACTGTGGTGCTGATGAACCCTCCCTTCGCGCGGAGCCTCGGCCGCGGGGCAGACGACCTGGCCGCTGCACGCCACCTGATGGCGGCGCTTCGACGGGTTCGCCCCGGGGGCCGCGTGGTAGCGATCATGCCGGATTGGTTCACGAACAGCGCGCGCATGCGGGATGCCTATGCCAAGGTGCTCGCCGGTTCGTCCGTGCGCACCTCACTCCGGTTCGAGAGCTGCTATCGCAAGCACGGCACCGACGTAGCGGTGCGGCTCTACGTCATCGATAAGGTGCCGGAGAAGCTGGAAGCGGTGACGATCCAGCGCGGCAGTGTCGCCGAATTCCTGGACGTCATCGAGGTGCCCGCGCGCGCGGAGCTGAAGGCAGACCAACTGCCGATCGCAGCCGCGCAGGCCCGGCCGTCGTTATTTGGCGCGAGCCGGAACGCGAGGCCGGCGGCGGAGCGCAAG
The DNA here is from genome assembly GCF_003950455.1 of Sphingomonas sp. ABOLE. Taxonomy (NCBI): domain Bacteria; kingdom Pseudomonadati; phylum Pseudomonadota; class Alphaproteobacteria; order Sphingomonadales; family Sphingomonadaceae; genus Sphingomonas; species Sphingomonas sp. ABOLE. Next base: position 15,917 of record NZ_QQWY01000062.1, on the reverse strand, counting down.
ACTGAGGCGCCCAAATCCCATGCCGTTCTGCCGGTCACCTATGCCAAGCTGGAGGAGCCGGCGCCGCTCGGCGATCAGGTCGGCATCTATCTGCCGTATCGTCCGAGCCGCATTGTCTTCGACGCTGCCGGCGAACATCCGACGGCATTGGTCGAATCCGTAGCCATGGCCTCGATCGCCATGCCGGTGCCGAACCATGTCCCGCAGCTGCCGGAGCGCATCGTATCCGAACGTCGGCTCTCGGCGGCGCAGCTTGAGACGGTGGTTTATGCCGGGCACGCGTGGGAGAATTATCTCCCCGGCAAGTGCCGCCCCGCCAAGGAAGGCGTGACGATCGTCCTACACGAGGAAGGTCGCCTCTATCGGATGGGATTCTTTTTGGGCGACGGCACCGGCGCCGGCAAAGGACGCCAGATCGCTGCCTGCATCCTCGATCAGTGGCTGCGCGGTAAGCGCCGGCACATCTGGGTGTCGAAGAACGAGCCGCTCCTTGAGGACGCGCGGCGGGATTGGTCCGCACTCGGGGGGCTGTCGGGCGACGTGCAGCCCATTTCCAATTGGAAGATCGACGAGAAGATCACGCTGCAGGACGGCGTGCTGTTCGTCACCTATCCGACCCTGCGCTCAAGCCGCGGCGATGCCGATCGCCTGCAGCAGATCCTGACCTGGGCAGGTGAGGATTTCGACGGTGTGATCGCCTTCGATGAAGCGCATGAGATGGGCGGTGTTGCCGGCGGCGAGGGCGCGCTCGGGCCAAAGGAGGGATCGCAGCAGGGCATATGCGGCGTTCTGCTCCAGAACCACCTGCCCGACGCGCGCGTGCTCTATGCCTCGGCGACGGGTGCCTCCGACATTAACAACCTCGCCTATGCGGTCCGTCTTGGTCTGTGGGGACCGGAGACGTCCTTCGCCACGCGGGAGGAGTTCATCTCGAACATCCGGCTTGGCGGGATCGCTTCGATGGAGCTCGTCGCGCGCGACCTGAAGGCGCTCGGCGTCTACATCGCGCGCGCGCTCAGCTTCGCCGGCGTTGAGTACGAGGTGCTTCGCCACGGCCTTACGCCGGGGCAGATCGAGATCTACGACACCTACTCCGAGGCCTGGTCGATCATTCACCGGAACATGGAGCGGGCGCTCGAGATGACGGGTGTGGTCGACGGCCTTGGGGGCGGGACGCTCAACTCCGGCGCCAAGGCCGCGGCGCGCTCGCGCTTCGAATCCTCCAAGCAGCGGTTCTTCGGCCAGGTGCTACTCAGCATGAAGATGCCGACGGTGATCCCGGAGGTCGAGCGGCACCTGGCTGCAGGGCAGTCGGTTGTGTTCCAACTGGTGACGACGGCAGAGGCATTGCTCGATCGCCGTCTCGCCCAGATGAGCCCCGAGGAGCGCGCCGAGATCACCCTCGATTTGTCCCCCACGCAGATCTGCGTTGACTATCTGATGCGCGCCTTCCCGACGGCTCAGATGGAAGAGAGCGTCGATGCAAACGGCAATGCCTTCTCACGGCCGATGTATGACGGCGGCAATCCGGTCCACAATCCGGAGGCGATTGCTGCCCGCGACAATCTGATCGAGCACATTTGCGCGCTGCCGCCGATCAAGACAGGGCTCGACGCGCTCCTCGACCATTTCGGTCCCGATCGCGTCGCCGAAGTGACGGGGCGGACAAAGCGGCTCGTCACCGGCGCCGATGGCCGGCAGCTGGTGGAAAGCCGCTCGCCCCGCACGAACCAGGTCGAAGCCGCCGCCTTCATGGAAGGCCGTAAGCGGATCCTCCTTTTCTCTGATGCCGGCGGCACGGGGCGGTCCTACCACGCGAGCCTCGATGCGAAGAACCAGGAGCAGCGCGTCCATTTCCTTCTGGAACCCGGTTGGCGTGCCGATCGCGCGATCCAGGGCCTCGGGCGCACCCACCGGACCCATCAGGCGAACACCCCGCTGTTTCGTCCCGTCACCACCGACTGCAAGGGCGAGCTGCGCTTCACCTCGACCATCGCCCGCCGGCTCGACACGCTGGGGGCGCTGACGCGCGGTCAGCGGCAGACCGGCGGCCAGAACCTGTTCGACCCCAAAGACAATCTGGAAAGCCAGTACGCCAAGGATGCGCTGCACACCTGGTTCCGCCTGCTTCACTACGGCAAGCTGAAAAGCGTGACCTGCGAAGCCTTTGAGGCTCGGACGGGGCTTTCACTGCGCGATCAGGACGGAGCACTGAAGGAGGAGCTGCCCCCCATTCAGCGCTGGCTCAACCGACTGCTGGCGCTGCCGATCGGGATGCAGAACAGCATCTTCGAGGAGTTTCTCGCGCTGGTGGAAACCCGCGTCGAGAAGGCTCGCGAGGCGGGCACGCTGGACGTAGGCGTGGAGACGATCATGACCGAAACGGCGCGCGTGATCGACGACACGCTCCTGCGCACCGATCCGCGCACCGGCGCTACATCGCATCTACTGACGATCGAGATTGCGCGGAAGCGCAGCGTGATGTCGCTTAGCCGAGTGCTCGAGCGGGCCGAGGCCTTCAGAGACGCTACCTTCGTCCGCAACGCCCGCTCCGGCATGGTGGCGCTCCGCACGCGCGCAGACTCCTGGATGGGGGACAACGGCGAACCGATCCTGCGGGTCGAGCTCCAGCGGCCGAGCCGGCGCGAGTTCATGCGCGAGGCCGATCTGTTCGAGAGCGCGTGGGAGCCCATCGACCGCGCCACCTTTGTCGCTCAGTGGCAGGCAGAGGTGGAGGAGGCGGCCGAGAAGCTGGATGTAGAGACCATTCGGCTCGCCACAGGCCTCCTGCTGCCCATCTGGTCTGCCCTTCCACGCGACCACCTTGCCGTTCACCGCGTCGTCGATAAGGCCGGAAACAGCTGGCTTGGCCGCCTCGTGTTCGACCAGCACGTCGTGGATCTCTTCACCAAGCTCGGCATCTCCAAAACCGAGGATATGCCTGCACGTTCGATCATCGACGCCGCGCTCTCGGGGCGCGCAATAGAACTCAAGCAGCCTTTCCCGATGACGATCAGGCGTACTCGCGTGAACGGGAACGAGCGGATCGAGATCGAAGGCGCGCCGGCGGGCCAACTCCCCTGGTTCAAGTCGCTGGGCTGCTGGACCGAGCTGATCAACTTCAAGACGCGGCTTTTCGTGCCCACGACCGACAAAGCAGCCTCGATCATTGAAGCGATCATGCAGCCCCGTTGAGGCCTGTAGCCCCGGCTGCGCCGGCGTGCCGGGGCTCCGAGAGAGGAGGGAGGAAGGGTGGGGTGTCCGGAAAAAGCCGGACATCCAGAAGGAGATCCGACCATGACGAAGCCCGCAATCCAGTCCGTGAAGCTAGCCAAGCTGCAGCTTTCCGCCATCAACGTCCGCACCCCCAGGAACGATCTAATCGAGCAGCTGGCGGCCGACGTCGACGCTCGCGGCATCATCCAGAACCTCATCGTAGCACCGCTGAAGAAGCCGCGGGGCAGCTTTGCGGTCATCGCAGGCAGCCGCCGCTACCGCGCGCTGATGCTCCTCTCCGAGCGCGGCCAGATCGATCCAGCGCAGTACGACGTGCCGGTGATGGTCATCGAGGCGGATGACGCGGCCCTCTCGGAAACCTCGCTCGCCGAGAACTTCCACCACCTGGCCATGTCGCCGGCGGACGAATGCCGCGCCTTCCAGCACTTCATCGGCGAGAACGGCGACCTTGATGCCGTCGCCAAGCGGTTCGGCGTCACCCGCAAGTTCGTGGAAGGCCGCCTCCGCCTCGCAGACCTGGCCGAACCCATCTTCAACGCGCTCGCTGAAGGCAAGATCACGCTCGACATGGCCAAGGCCTATGCGACCACCCCCAGCCACGATCGCCAGCTGACGGTCTGGAACACCTACAAGAACTACAACTACAACTCGGACGCGATCCGCCGAGTCATCCTGAACGAGACGATGAAGTCGACCGAGCCGGTGGCGATCCTCGTCGGCGCCGACCGCTATGTCGCCGCCGGCGGCGTGATCGAGAGCGATCTGTTCAGCGACACGGGCGACAGCTGGGTCAACCGCGAGATCGCCGAGGGTATCGCCGCCAAGATCATGGAAGAAGAGGCGTCTCGCCTCGGCGAAGAGCTGGGCCTGGGCTGGGTGCGGCCGATTGCATCGAGCAGCACCTGGGAAGTTGCCCGCGAGCTCCACCGCGTGCATCTGCCGAGCGAGCCGATGACCGACGCGCAGCGCGCCCGCATCGACGAGATCGATGCCCGTCTCGGGGCGATCGAAACCGAGATGGAGGACGAAGAGCTCAGCCAGGAGGCCTTCAGCGCTCTCGAGACCGAGGCCGAAGCGCTCCAGGATGAGCGGAACGACCTTCACAATCGGCCGAAGATCCTGCCCGACGAGCTCAAGCCGCGTGTCGGTCGCATTCTCTCGCTGAAGCAGACCGGCGAGATGCTGCTCGAGGCCGAATATTACAGCGAGACGCCGCTGCGGGTGACGCCGATTGTAGAAGCGCCGGAGCGTCCCCAGGGCGATGATGGTGAAGGCGTCGATGACGGCGGCTTCAGCGAGGCCCTGGAGGGCGAAGAGGGCGAAGGCCGGATCACCGGGTGGCAGATCGAGGAAGGCCAGAGCGGCCGCACTAGCGGCGGCACCTCTGCGGGCCCGGTCAAGCCGATCGCGGCGGCGCCCGACGGCAAGGCGCTCAGCCAGGTGCTCTTCGACCAGCTGGCGGTGCAGCGCCGCGATGTCTTGGGCGCAGCGCTCCTCGGCAATCCGGCGCTCGCACTCGACTTCATGCTCTTCGCCATGGTCGACGAACGCGGTTCCTACAGCATGGGTCAGAGCGGCACGACCATCAAGGCGAGCCGCCCCGATGATCCCGTGCGCGGCGATGCCGTACCGCCGTCCAAGGCGCGCGACTATATCAACGAGTTCGCCGAGGCCATGGAGGACGGGTGGCGCGACGGGAAGACGAAGGTGGATCGCTTTGAAGCGTTCCGCCTGCTCAGCGACGAGGCCAAGGCGCAGTGGATGGCCTGGGTGGTCGCCACCTCGCTGACCGCCAAGGACTGCTACGGTCTGGCGGACTCCAATCCGCTGCAGAACCGGCTCGCGACCATCCTCGAAGTCGATGTCGCCTCCTGGTGGCGGCCGACGTCGCTCAACTACTTCGATCGCATCTCCAAGGGCGCCATCCTGTCGCTTCTGGATGAAGTTGGCGGGCCTGCGCTGTCGGGTCGCCACGCGACGCAGAAGAAGTCGGAAATCTCCGAATCCTGCCAGAAGCTGTTCGCCGGCGAAGCCATCATCGAGGCCGAGGTGCGCGAGGTGATCACGTGCTGGGTGCCGGAGGCGATGCGGTTCACCGAGGCGGCCCCGTCGACGCCGAGCGAGGCCGAGGATGACGACGAGAACGATGATCTCGGCCTGACCGATGATAACGGCACGAGCGAGGACGAGCTCAGCATCGACGATGACGACCAGCTCAGCCTCGGCGACGAAGACGATCTGCAACTGAACGGCCACGATGAGGAAGACCCCGAAGACGACGGCGTCGGTCTGCCGCTCGGCGACAACGACGATCTGACCGACGACCGCGAGGCCGAAGACGACTTCAGCGTGAACGACAGCCTCCACGCGATCGCGGCCGAATAGCTTCCAGCCTCCTTCTGGAACCCCTGGCACCGCTGGCGGCAAGCCCGTCGGCGGTGCTCTTTTTGGAGGACCTCGATCATGAACAGCATCGCCGAAGATGTGACGAAGCTTCTGCTGCAGAAGCTCGAGCAAGGTATTGTGCCCTGGAAACGGCCATGGTCGCTCACTGGGGAAGGGGGACGCCCGCTCCGACATGAGGGCACGCCGTACACCGGCATCAACTGCCCGTGGCTTTGGAGCATCGCGGACAGCCGCGGCTACAAGAGCCGCTACTGGATGACGAAGCGCCAGGCCGAAGAGCTCGGCGGCCGCGTTCGCAAGGGCGCCGAGGCGACCATCTCGATCTACGCGTCAAGCTTCCGCAAGCAGGGCAAGTCGCTGCTGACGGGCGAGACGACCGCGCAGCTGATCCGCTTCCTGCGCAGCTACCTCGTCTACAACGCAGACGAGATCGACGGCTTGCCGGCATGGTACTACCCGAGGCCCGTCGCCCCGACGCCGACGCTGCTGTCGCTACGTCAGGAGGCGATCGACGCCTTCTTCGAGCAGATCCCGTCTGTGGTCCGCTATGGCGGCAGTGAGGCCTATTTCTCGCCGCTCAGCGATCACATCCAGATGCCGAAGCTCGCGCATTTCGCCTCGGCCGACTTGTTCGCATCAACGCTCGCGCACGAGCATGTTCACTGGACAGGGGCGCGCGGTCGGCTCGATCGAACCTTCGGCAAGCGCTTCGGGGACAAGGCATATGCGTTCGAGGAGCTGGTTGCCTGCCTCGGCCAATCCTTTATCTGTGCCGAACTCGGGCTGCCGACCGAGCTTCACGACAACCATGCGAGCTATCTCGGCACATGGATCCGTGTCCTGAAGGACGACAAGGCCGCGGTCTTCCTCGCCTCCACCAAGGCCGAGCAGGCGGTCAGATACCTACAAGCTTATGCCTCGGCGACGCCTGTCGCCAAGGCCGCCTGACGGAGGAGCGTCACATGGGTTGGCTGGAAATGAGCCGAACGTCGATGGGCGGGCATGAGACGCCCAAGGCCTATCTCGACGCGCAATTTACCTACGAGAGGGAGGTCGACGGTGCCAAGCGCGGTCACAAGGTGCTTGCCTCCTCCTGCGTGAACAATCGCGTTTGGTACGGCGCCGTGCAGCAGGTGGAAAACGGCGTCGCCGGTGAGGTCTTCGCAGTCGTGTGCCTGGTCAAATGGAACCCGCGCTCCAGGAGCGGATACCATTTCGCTTACAAGGAAATGGACGAGAGCGTGGGCCCGTATGAAGCCGAATGTCCCGAGCGGATCCTCGACCTTCTGACCGAAACGGACCGGCCCCACGCGATCGATTGGCGGGCGCGGTGTCGCGCGGCGATTGCTAGCCGGCGCCGCGACGTGCCCGATGGCGCCCTGGTGCGCTTCGAGAGCCCGCTAACCTGCAGCGACGACAGGCAGGAAACCGATTTCCGAGTGCGGAAGGATGGAGCCAAGCTGCGCTTCTTCCGTCTCGACGGTAATGGCCCCTACCGGGTGCGCAACTTCTACAAGCTGAACTGGTCGATCGTGCCGGAGACCAAGGTGCATCGCACCGTCTTCGCGCGCGCCGGCGAGCCGACAAAGGAAATGCTGAAATGCGCCTAATCGTAATTACGATTTTGCTCGCCACGACCAGCTGTGGCGTGCTGCCTGACGCGAGCGCAGGACAGCGGAACCGCGACGGCTTTGAGGCGCAAGCGCGCGCGGTCGACGGAGACACGATCGCCGTCGATTTTCGCCTGTTCGGTGCCGATGCGGTCGAGCGCAAAGCGCTGTGCGCAAAGGGACCGTCCTGCTGGCCCTGCGGCAAGGCCGCGCAGGACTTCGCGTCAAAGCTGATGAAGCGAGGGCCTGTGTCGATCCGGCTCATAGGACAGCAAAGCTACGGGCGGCCGATCGCGAGCGTGGATGTCGGCGGGGAGGACCTCGGGGAAATGATGATTGCTGCCGGCTACGCCGTGCCGACGCCCAACTTTCTGAAGATCGATCCTGCACGGGCGCGCCGCTACGAGGCCGCGTTCGACCAGGCAGAAGCGAAGCACGTTGGTATCCATGGCGGCGATTTCATCGAGCCGAGCCGCTGGCGGAAGGGCGCGCGGCTATCTTGCGAGCGCCACGGGCGTTTCGATCCTTCTTGAAGTCTAGGCGGCTCGCTCGTGAGCCTCTTCGATCTCAGCCGCGCCGGCTTTTTGCAAGAGCAGCTCGCGTAGCGCGGTCACAAAGTGACGCGCCTCGGCGCTGGTGAGGGAGTAGAACACCTTCTGGCCGCTCCTCCGCGTTGAAACGATGCCTTCGCCTCGGAGAATCGCAAGTTGCTGTGAGACCGCCGTCGTGTTCGCGCCCACGGCCTTGGCGAGGTCACTGACAGACCTCTCGCCATCAAGAAGCTCCCAAATCAGCATGCTGCGGGTGCGCCCAGCGAGGACCTTGAGGAACGCCGATGCGCGCGAAGTGAAGTCGTCCAGATCTTCTCTCATGAAGTGAGGATTATTGAGCAGGGCAAGTGCATGCAAGTCTTCGCATTTTCCTTCTTGCTGCAGGTTAGCAACTATCTCGCTCCGCGATGAGTGGGAGCTTCCAGGACGATCAGGAGGAGAGGGGGAAGGGAAGGGGAGAGCGTGCTTTCGCGCTCCGCTTCCCCGGAGACACCCCATGACCTTCGATGTTGCTTTCCGCCACCAGCAGGCCCTCGATCCCAGCGCGCTGACCACGATCGGCAGCACGCTCCACGCCATCAGCAAGGCCATGGACGACTGTCGCAATGCCGGCGTGAGCGCAGAGGAAGATCCCGCCGTCATCCTGCTCGCGCGCCATTTCGCCGCGGTCTGCGACACGCGCCCCGCCGCCAGCGAGCTGCAGGGCAGGTGCATGCAGGCGATCAAGGATCTGCGCGGCGCACCCGTCTTGGTGACGCTCGCGCATCGCGGGGTCGACTTCGATGCTGCAGCGAAGAACGCCTTCCATTCGGAAGGACAGAAGGCGATGCGCGCTCTGGCCAAGGCCCTTCAGCTGGAAAGCGGCCAGTACGAGGTACGGTCCTGCCGGGGCGGTCCGGCAGTCTCGGGCGAGATCATCCTCCACACGGAGAAGTGTTACGTGCAGCTCAGCCTCGGCCTCTGCGGTCTCGATAAGGAAGTCCTCTACCGGACCTGCCGGGGACGCGACGATTACACCGGTGGCCGAAACTACTTCGCGGGCGTTCGCGACCTGGTGGATCCGCAGCGGTTCGCACGGCGTATCGTCCACGAGCTTCAGCTGGATTGTCCCGTGCCGGAAGAAGCGGAGACGCTCTTCGGCTAGGTTGCTAGTCTGACCGGCTCGCTTGGCGCTCGACCAGCTCCGACAGTTCAGCGGAACGGTACGGCTTTGGCAGGAAGACGCTGTCGCTCGGAAGAGCATCAGACCCCAGCCACTGCCTGCCCGAGGTAATGATCACTTTCACGTGCGGATAGCGCTCTTTGACGATAGCGGCGAGCTGCAAGCCGTCGATCAGGCCTGGCATGTTGATGTCCGTGAACACGACCGCGACCTGATGCCGCTCAAGGAGATCTAGAGCCTCGGTGGCATCGGGCGCCTCCACGACGCGAAACCCGCCCTCCTGAAGCATACCGGCAGCGATCATTCGGACGAAGGGCTCGTCCTCGACGACTAGAACCGTGCGACCTTCAGGGCTTTTCGTCAAATCAACTTCTCCGAAGTTCCGAGCGCTCAGTTTGCCGACTCGTTCCGGAGGGTTGATCGATATCAACAACTTAGCTTGAGAGGAGGCCCAAGCCATGGCGGCCTATATAGCTCGCTTCACCAACCTGCACCCAAAGTTGTGGGCACCCTATTCCATCGTGGCGTATCCTTACGGCTTCCACGAGTGGCCGGAGGAGTATGCCAATCCGGTGTGGGACCCGCACGTGCGCCTCATCACGCCCAATGGACCGGTGTCTCGAAGTCTGGGAGACTGCTCGACGCTCGATGACGCGCTGGCCGCCTGCTGGACGCACTTCGTCACCCTCGGTGAGGCGTGACACGATGGAGCACTTCGACCCAACCTCGGCAGCGACCTGGGCCGCCCGCGGCCGCAGCGTTGATGACGCAGAAGCGCTAGCGTCGATATGGCGCGCCTTCCCGGATCTACCTCCCTGCGCACCGGCAGAGGCGAGGATGCAGCGGATTCGCGACCGCGTGGACGCCATGCGTCCGATCAGCGACGCTGCCCAGGAAAGGCAAGAGCGGGAGCGACGTGCCCGCAACTTTGCGTTTGTGGAAAGAAAGGCCGCAAGCGGCGAGGCCGATGCGCGTGATCTGGCGACGCTGCGCGCCCGCGATCACCATGGGTTCGATTGGAATGAGGCAGTTCGATACGCCGAGGCCTTCTATGCTGCCCAAGCGGGTTGGTCCTATCGCGAGCCCTACCGTGCGTTGCGGGAGAGCGCGAGCGAACGGGAAGCCTACGACGCCGGCTTCAAAGACGGCGGCGGGGACCCCAACGATCTATTCGACGCTGCGCGTAGGGCGTTCTTCGCCGCGGCACCTCGCAACCAGGTTGAGCCTACAGCGTCGAAGCAGGCATCGATGATGGTGCCGAGCAGCTGGCCCAAGCCGACCGACGCCCCTCGACCGACGAGGTGGACCCGACGCCTCGCCATTTTGACCGAGCAAGATCTTCGCGCCCCTGAACAGGGCGGAACAGGTTTTGGCGCAGCGATGCTGCAGCCGGCGATGCAGGAGATGACGGTCCTCGTCCTGTGCGACGGCAGCATAACGCCTTTGTCGGAAACGCTGTCGGCGCCGGTCCCCGCTCACCCGCACGAAACGCTGGAGGAGCAGCTGCAGCGGCTGCTAGCGGGATTGGAGGTCGACGACATCTTCACGACGGCCGCTGGAGCAGATCTCGCCTGCCTTGATTCCGCGGCGGGGGCGCTGCCGCTCGCGCGTAACCGAGAGCGCTCCCAAAACTCCTTTCTTCAGCAGCGCGTGCATGTCCGCACCTGGCTTGAGCGAGGCGCTGCAGACGGAGAGAACATCGGTGCGGGACACATCCGCTGGAGCAAGGCCGCGAAGGGTCTGAGAGCCTCACTGGGCGAGTTTACGGCCGTCGATCGGGGTAGTCTCCACAGAGGATGCCATGAGATCCACGTGCTGCTGCCTGACGGCACTATCGCCGAAGACTTCGTGGACGCCGCTGGAAAGCCAATTAATCCGAGAGTTCGATTCCCTAACAGGTCGAAGCTGCGATACGAAATGGCTAAGGCTCTACGAATGTTCGGCGGCGGGATGCGCTTTGCGCTTGCTGAGGGAATCCCGAATAGTCATAATCTGGTGCGATAGGGGGTCACTATGAACATCCTGCACATGCTTAACCCAGTGCTCTTCGTTATTACGCTGCCGACTATGTACACTCTGTTTATGGTGACGCTGCGATTTTGGCCACCGGTATTGTTCGGCATTGTTTCCGTGCTCCTCGTTGCCGCAGACGAAGGGCAGCTGGTTCGCGCTACGTGTACCATCACTGTGACGGGCGTCGTGGTCGCAGCTGCACTGGAATGGCGCCGGCGAACTTTACGGCGGCTTCATCAAAGCTCTTGATGCAACTGTCCTAGCTCCGCAGGACGCCGAGCTGATCAAGTTCCAGGACGGTGCTGCACAGCTGCTGCTCGCCCAGCGGCCGACACTCACCGATTGGCTGACCAGGTTCAACGCCGGCGCGAAGCGGCCGCATGAAGCCACCAGCAGAAGTACATTCCTCCCGATCGCGAAGGAGCTTCCATGAGCCGCTATAAGCTAGACCCGAGAGGGGACCGTCCCGACATCGATCACGCTGTGATCGGTTGGGATCGTCCGCTCGAGACGTTCTTCGCCCAGGTCTTCACCAAAGCATCGCCCGAAGAAGACGCGATTGTGTGGGTCGGGACGGATTATCGAGAGATCCGGACACCGGAGGCGGCAATCGCCGCCGTCGATCAATATGCCATCGTCCCGGAAGACATTCGGGCCAGACTGCTGAGCGACTTCGCAGACAAGCCGGCACGTCATCCAGACCCAAGCCTCACGAAGATCAGGGTGCGCGTGCGAAATGTAGAAGATGTTGATCCAGATTTAGTAGGGCGAGAGGGGAACCTTGTTCGCTCACACCTCAGTGGCTACATCGTGAAACTGGATCCTATCAGCGATGAAGCAAGCCCGCGCAGCGAGTTTTTCGCCGCGAAATCCCTGGCTAGGCTCAGCTGACCATACAAGATTAGCAGGCAGACCCTCACCGTGGCCCCCCGCGTGAGGATTGCTCTCCTGCTAAAGGACCCCGCTTCGCCACCCCCCCTTTCGGCGGAGCGGGGTCCGCCTTTGAGCCGTGCGACAAGAGAGGAGGGGGAGGAGGAGATCGGATCTTGGTGATCCGGGAGAACTCCGATGCCTCACATCATCGATATCGGCGGCACGCCGGCGAACGAGAACTGCGCCCAGCTGGGGCAGACCGACGACTTCGAGCGGCTCAATCGCCTTGAAGTCGCCGCTTACAAGGCGGCACTGATCGGGCGCTATGGCCCGCCTCCAGCAGGTTGCGAGCTGGTCGAACTGCGCAACCCGCACGACTTTGGTCGCTACTTCACGCTCGGTATCCGTATCGCCGACGAGGACGCGGCGATCTCAGCGGCAGCAGACTATATCGAGCAGGTGGAGAACGGCCTCGGAAGCTGGCTTGAGGCAGGCTTCCGCGCGCCCGTCAGCTACGATGACGCCGGCAAGCCGACCGAAGTGCGCGAGCTGGCCGACGTCATCGTGTCGGCTCTTCTGATCACGCGGCCCGCCCGCGATGGAGTGTTCGATATCCCCCAAAACGCCGCCATCCATCAGCATCTGGTCGACGCTTATCCGTCTGCGGCGGCAATAGCCGCCTCGCGGATGACAGACGCGTGCGCAGGAGCTGCGGAATGAGCGCGGAGACCGTATCCCGAACCGAGCGCATCGCGCAGCTGAATGATCTCTGCCGACGCGGCCTGTATCCTAATGGGCGTCATCAAATGACGCGGACTCTTCGCGCTACGCTCGAGGAGCCTGGCCCTGTCCCTGGACTGCTCGCTACCTCTCGCCTCATGAAGGCGATCCGCGAATACGAGTTCACCGCGGATGACGGTCCGGAGCGCGACTTTGGAGCATTGGACTTCGAAGGGCACCGGATCTGCTTCAAGATCGATTATTTTGAGCCAACCATGGTCTATGGATCGGAAGATCCGAGCGATCCGTCCATCACGGTGCGCGTCATGACGATCATGCTGACGAGCGACTACTAACGCGCTGCCGACCCTCGGGGATGAGGATGACGCATTCGGCGAACGCAATGCTCTCGATGAGGCCGCCACCCGCGTCCAAGACGTCGACCATCCCGTTCATGTCGATGCAGCCCTGCACCAGGTCCTCGGCAAGGATCGACCGAACCGAGTGGATCGCCGTGCGGCGAGCCGCATCGAGATCAGCGCAAACCGTGCCCTCAGGGTCGATTAGCGATCCGTTCTGGTCGTGAACGTTGAAGAAGTAGCGCTGCATACGCGCGGTCCGATCCGCCCCGCCTAAGGCACTAGAAGAGCCCGCCAACGCAGGGGGAGGGGCGGGCTCTTCCTTGTGTCGCTCGGAGGGAGGAGGCTCCGGCGCCAGCACGACCCGGCATGTCTTGTGGACTGGTCCCGGTGGAACAGTCTTGCCCTAATCACGGAACCGTCACAATTAGGTAGTTAGACTGTACTCCGGATAAATCTGAGATCACGTGCGTTCGGACGCCCAACGTCCTGACCAAATGTGGTTAACGCGCGTAAAACAACGCAGGTTGGGCAAAGAGCGTATTTCAGGCGCACTTGCACGCGCCTAGGGAGAGGTGATGGGACAGCAATTCTCTTCGACAGTGCTGATCGTCGACGACGAGCAGTATATCCGGACACTTGCATGTTCTGTGCTGACCGATGAAGGCTTCAATGTGCTGGAAGCTTCCGGGACAGCGGAGGCGCTCGAACTGGCGGCGCGGCACAACATCGACGTCCTGTTGACGGACCTGCACATGCCCGGCTCGCTGAACGGGCTGCAGTTGGCAGCGGAGATCCGAGCTACGGACCCGCTGGTGCGCGTGATCATCTCCTCCGGAGAAGATGCCTCGGTTCTTCAGGACGACGTCAACGGCGCTGTCTTCCTGGGCAAACCGTACCGGCCACACCAGCTGACGAACGCCGTGCGCATGCACATAATCGATTAGAACGGATCCGAAACGATAATGGAAGTTATGTAAAACAATGACTTAGCCGATTTGCTAAGGGCATTGGTTGAACACGTAGCACCCGACGAAGATTGCATTCACCGGGGCGCTGACCAAGCCGACAATACTGACGCCGGTAACTACCGCGGCGATAGCCGGCTCGGAAAACCTCCACGCGCTCCAGTTCGATACGGCGAACCAGGTGAGCACGAACGCCATGAACCCTTTGAAGCCGAGCTGCACAGGCAGAAACTGCGGTGCAAATAGCAGCGCCAGATAGCTGGCGAGTACCAGGGATGGCGTCAGGATCGCGCGCATGCCTGCATCCATAATCGGGCAGGCTCGATCGCGCCAGCGGCGCTCAGCGGCCCAACAAGAATGGGGCCGCGAACCGGCAGTGCCCGCGACCCCATCTTCAAGGAGACTTCTGCGTACAGGTCCGACCCAAACGTTCACCACATGGATCAGGATCCAGTGCCTACCACGCCCTTCCTTTCAACTCCATTGACGGAAACCGCGTATGTGCAGCCCCAATCTCTCGCCGCTCCGCGGCAAGCTCGCTTCTCCCGAGAACGCCTATGCCGTTGCCGTCCAGCTTCGCGCCGCGGGCGGCGCCGAGCAATTCGTCGTCTCCACCGGCGACCCGATGCAGCCCTTCCGGGTCAGCGGCGAACCTCCGGTAGGCCAAGAGCAGTTCCTCGCGCTGGTCGCTTGAAGAACCACTCAGCGGAAGGCGTCCGCCTTCATCAGCTCCGCTGCGGTCGGGCTTTCCACCGTCTCTGCCGCGGTGAAATAGCGGACCTGGACATGCTTGGCTGCGGCCTTCGCCATGCTGCCACGCGCATACAGGATCGCCTTCAGCCAGCTCAGATCCCTCACGGCCTGCGAGAGGTGAAGGTCCCGCACGAGGTGCCAGATCCGCATCTGGAAGGGGCTGCCGTCCTTCACGATATCCTCGATTCCGAGATAACCCATGCCGAAGCGCTCACCCTTGCGGTGATCGTTCTCCAGGTCTGCGAACGCCTCAAGCAGCTGAGCGACCGAATAGTAAGCCGTCGCCAGATCGATGCCGATCGAGGCGCCAGCCAGCATCCGACGTGAGTGGCTTAGCTTCCGATCCTCGAAAGCATCACGAAGCGCCAGATCATAATCAAAGTCACGCAGTGCATCGTTGATGTCCATGGGTACTCTCCTTCGCGGTGGCGACGTATAGAACAAAGGTAGAACATGGGCCAGCACTATTTTGCCTTTGCTAACGCAGAAACTTGCAACGATTATCCGCCACGGCGATTTTGACCGACCACGCTGTCGAAGGATCGAGCATGAACCCCGTTGATGATGGTGAGCGCCTTGCGCTCTGTCTGCCGGAACGCATCGCAGCACTCTCCGACGAGGAACTCCGCCAGGAGTATCTGAGCAACACCGCCGAAGCTGGCGATCCGCTACAGGATGCTTTGGCTGCCGAGCTCGAGGTGCGGAACATCGACTTGTGACCAGTGGAGGACACCAGTGCCCAAAAGCCTGACCCTGAAGATCTGCCTGCTCGCTATCGTCGCAAGCGCGGCCGAAACCGGGCTCTCGATCGCGCTCAGGGAATACGCAGCTGCGATGATCTTTTTCGGCCTGAGCATGGTGCTCGCCCTGCTCACCACCGCAGCCTACCCGCTCCTGAGGTCCCGACCGATCGAGGTGCGCGGCTTGGAATAATGGCGTTGATCCCGCCACCTGATGTGTGCGGCGCCTCGGCGGAAAGAACAGTTTCTCGGCGATTGCCGGCATTTGAATTGGCCTGCGGCCAATGCTTTTGTTCGTTTGGCCGGCACCGGTGCCCTATCTCCGCGCCTGAAGGCGCTCCGACCGAGCCCGCAAGCGGTCTCGGCCCTGTCGGGTGACGACCACCTATCGGGGGACCCGCTGCAGCCTGCACTCCCCTGCCCCGCACCTGGTCGCCCGCTGATCATGCATCCCCAGCAGCCTTCGGCTGTCGAATGACGCGCATCGGCGCGTCATGGGCTGCTTGTGAGCCCATGATCTCATCG
>NZ_QQWY01000061.1:0-20780 GCF_003950455.1 Sphingomonas sp. ABOLE | reverse complement strand
GCGACGGCCCGATCGAGATGTTCGCCCGCTTCGTCATTCCCCCGCATCTCCTGCTCGCCGCGGTTCCCGCCTGAGCCCGCCAAAATCGGAAGGATGTCACCGTGGAAATCACCATCAAGAAGCTGCGCCACTGCGCCTCGCTGTCGCAGGAAACACATGCCTTTACCGCGATCATTTGCGTCGACGGCGTACCGGCGTTCGAAGCCAGCAATGGAGGCTGCGGCGGCCCCGACCAGTACCACCAAATGCGCGGCTACTCAGGGCCGAGCACAGCCGAAATCGATGCGTGGCTCGCGGCGAATACGCCGCCGTCAAAAGGGGAAGGATTCGAGCTGCAAAACTGCCTCGAATTCGTCGTCTGTGACCTGATCAATGCCGAGCTGGCGGGCAAGCGGCTCGACCGCCTGCTTAAGGCCAAGGTGATCGTACTCGACACGGACGAGGGCGCACCAGTGCTGTTCGCCTACAAGCTCAAACCCACTGCTGAAGCCTTGGCCGCGATCCGAGGCAGGATCGCCAGCGGCCAGATGCGCGGCGAGCTGGTGAACGGCGCAGAAGAGCCCGTCATCGCCCGCGCCCTGGCTCTGGTATGATCCGGCTCGCTCGCGTCGGTACGGCCCCTCCGGGCCTCCCCTAGCTACGCATTGCCGCGACAAGGCGTGAACCGGGGCATCGAGCCCCGGCCCACGCCATGGGCGCGTGTGGGGATCTCTTTCTCAAAGATGTCCCAGTGTGTTGGGCGCGGCGACGAGCCTCAAGGACGGCGGGGCCCCACCATTTTCCCTGCGGGAAAATCGTTGCCCCCACCGCCGCTTACGCGGTCGCTGCGCGATCCTTGACCCTCGCCGCCGCACCCAACGCGAGGGACCGTCTTTTCGACGATCTAGGAGGATCATCATGGAGGTTCTGTTGTTTCGTGCTCTGAAGAGCGCTAATATCGATGACGATACGGCCGCTAAGGTCGTGGAAGCGCTCGAGGAGCACATCGACGTGGCTATCGGTCAGGCAAACAAGGCACTGGAAGCAAAGCTCGACGGCATCAAGATGAGCATGGACGCGGTCAACAAGGGCGTCGATGTAGTCGGCAAGGGCGTCGACCAGATGCGGGTGTGGATGATTATCATCACGAGCATCATTGCGATCATCGCGGTACTAGGCGGTGCTGCAACCGCGATAGCGCCGTACCTGAAATAAGCATCGGAGGGGCGCTTGCTCCTCCTTTTTCAGGGCCGCGAGGGCAACCTCGTGGCCCTTTTTCATGCCTGCTGCCTTGCCGCCCGCCCCCGGCTCGCTCGGCCTCTGGCATCGGCCCTGGCGGGCCTCGCGAGGCACTACGCATCGCCGGCGGCATGAGACGATCAGAAACGCTCAGGACAGCAAGAGAGGAGAGGGAAAGAGAGGTGCGGTTCAACCTAAGGAGGTGGCGATGTCCATCAGGTTCCGCGTCGACGACGGCTTCAATCCCCTCACCATCACGCCCGCGATCATCAGCCCCGACCAGCTGGTCGAACTCTGCCGCCTGCTTCGCCGGGAAGCGCAGCGGCTCGGGATCGACCTGATCATCCCGGAGAAGGCCACAATCGTCGAACGCAGCTTCTCGTTTAGCGCTCGCGTCTGCCCCCTCTCGCTCGCCTCGGTATCTGCGTGCTTCGACCACTATCCCGGCGTCATCGAGGTGCTTGAGGAAGCCCAATTCCGAGGCCGCCGCATCCGGGTCTGGCGGTCCGACGATCGAGATATCTGGCTCGGCCTGTCGTCGGACTCCGATGCAGCTCCGGCGCTGGAAGTGCCTGACGAGCGCGGCTCTGCAATCCTCGAGATGCTCGGGCTCGACGGCTCGGAGACGATGGGTGCAATCCCACTGGAAGAGCTGCGCCGTCGCCTGTCTGATCCGATCATTCACCGACGGATTTCGGACGAGCCGGAGCTGGTAACCTACCTGCCCCAACTAAACGAGATGGCGCGCGTGAAGACGCTCGATGGTGCCCCGCATCTGGCTTGGGCTTGATTGCCCGACCTCGCCTCGGAAGATCGCATGGGAAGCGCTGGCCTGGCGGCCACGCTTCCCATTTTTTTGCCCGATACCGTCGAGCCGGCGGAGCCACGTCCCTGCCCTGCTCGCTCGGCTTCCGGCTTCGCGCCCATGGCGCTCGCCGTCGCCTCACATCGCCGGACAAGCAAACGGCCGCACGCGGGTTCCTGTCGCGCGCGGCCGCCGCATTGCTTGGACCCCGGGGAGACTAGGCTGAAGCCTCCAGCCTCTTCTCCACGGCGTCCAAGCCCAGCTTCTTCACCGCCTTCATCAGGCCTTCCAAACGGTCGATCGGCATCCGGAGCAATCCGGCCTTCTCGACCGCTGCGATCGCCGCCTCCCGCTGCTTTGCCTGAAGCGCCTTTCGGCGCTCAGCCAGCTTGCGTTCGTCGGCCTCGATCGCGGCCTGTTCAGCATCCAGTGATTTCGCCATTTCCATGCCTTTTCGGTCAGGCTGATCGGGCTCTGAACACGACCATCTTACCGCTTCCCCGACCGGCAGAAAAGACCCCCAACCCCCCTACAGGATCGCCACCGATGACTGACACCCTGCGACCAAGAAGATCCGCGCGCGAAGGTCTTTCAAATGACCGGTTTCGCCCTTCGGCGAGCCGGTGCCCCGCGGAATCCGCGATCCAATCCCATCGATCTGAATCGATCAGCAGCAGGATCAACTCCACCAACGATATGGGACTATAGAGAGCACACCCTACGCACCAAGGTGCCATTTTTTACTTTGCCTTACAGTGGGTTATCGGGGAAAATGGGCGCAACCCGCAGCAACCCAAAGCGCAACCCAGTGCAACCCAGGGAGAAAATCGCGCTACATCAATCACGTAGGCGAAATACAATGCAACCCAGCAACTCACCGCAACCCAGCAATCTACTTGCGGGAGCACAGGATGACGGGTAAGAGGATTTCGCCTTACGTAACCCACTAGCCTCCATCGCCAATGGAGGTGGGCTTGAAAAACTCTACCCAAACATCGCTACGGTTCGACCCGGAGCTATACGCCCGTGTAGAGAGATTTGCTGCGTCTCAGAGCCGCTCGATTGCGGACGTAGTTCGCTCGGCCTGTGAGCAATATCTGCTCGGCCAAAAGCTCCTCCATGACAGCGATTTGCGGCTTCGACGCGTTTGCGAATATGGGCAGCTCGCGCTCGACGCGATCCTGCAAGAAAACCATCCCGAGTTCCGCGATCCAATTCTTCTAGAAGTCGACAAGCGCATGGAGCGTTTCCATGGCGCGCGCTGACATCCGTAGCGACGGGCGTCCCGTCACCGTCCAGCACCACTCCGCACGCGGCGAGGTGAAGCGCAATTCGGGCAATTTTACCCGCGGCAGCCAGCTCCTCAGCCATGAGGTTCTGATGTGGCTGTCGGGCGCAAAAATGCCGGTCCTGATGTGGCTGGTGATCTTCGCCCTGGCGTACACGATCGTGCTCTCGATCACGTTGGACGAGAACAACATCCAGCTCATCTGCATGCGCATCCTGTCGGCGCTTTGGGGCTGGGTCTCGCTTGATCCCATGAAGCAGGTGAACCTCCTCCTGCCCGACGGCTCCGTGCGGCAAACATACATGGGATACGTGCCCTATGTGCCCGAGGTCGCGCTGGCCTGGCATAAAGCTATCCGCGGCCTGATTGGCTGCCTGTTCATCGCCACTTTCATCACCGTGCCGGCGGCTGTCTGGTACGTCGATTTCTCCCGTCGTCGCGGCAAGAACATCCTGGAAGAGCGGCACGAGCGCGGCGCAATGCTGGTGACCCGCGACGTGCTTTATGCCGAGATCGTCCAACACAACCAGGTCGAGTTCGAAAAGGAGGCTGCCAACCTCTTTCCCGGCCACACACCGCAGCAGGTCCTTCGCATGCCCTTCGGGGCTCGGAAGGCCGCTGGCATCCACCACCCGTACACCCTCGCCGGCATCCCCTATCCGCACCGCCTAGAGCAGTCCCACACTATGCTGATCGGCACTACCGGTGCCGGTAAGACGACCGCGCTGCGCAAGCTGATCAAGCAGATGCAGGAGCGCCAGGATAACGCCGTCGTGTTCGATCTGACCGGCGCCTATGTCGAGGCCTTCTACGATCCCGAACGCGACACGATCCTGAACCCGCTGGACGCTCGCTGCCCCGCTTGGTCGATCTTCAACGATTGCGTGACCTACTCGGAATTTACCGCCGCTGCGGCCGCGCTGATCCCGTCCGACGGCGGCTCGGCAGAGCCCTTCTGGGCCATGGCTGCGCGCACCCTCTTCATCGAGATGTGCATGAAGCTGATCGAGAAGAAGCAGACCAGCAACCGTGCGCTCGCTGAGAACCTGATGACGGCCGATCTGAAGGCGGTCCACAAGTACCTGGCCAAGACAATCGCGGACCCGCTGACGGCGCCGGAAGCCGCCCGAATGGCAGAGTCCATCCGTGCCGTGTTCAACACCAACGCGCAGGTGCTCCGCTTCCTCCCCGACGACGGCGAACCCTTTTCGATCAAGGACTGGATCACCCGCGACAAGAAGCCGGGTTCGATCCTCTTTATCACATCGAACTACACCGACCTCGAGATGAACCGCGCGCTGCTCACGCTATGGAGCAACCTGGCCATTTACGCCCTGATGGAGATGCCGCGCACGCGGTCGCTCCGCACCTGGTTCATGTTCGACGAGCTCGGCGCTTTGCACCGTCTGCCGGCAATCGAAAGCGGCCTGCAAACCGCCCGAAACTTTGGCGGCGCAATGATCCTCGGGCTGCACTCGTTCGACAAGCTGGTGCATGTCTACGGCGAGGAAAATGCCCGCAACCTGTCATCACTTGCCCGCACCAAACTGATCCTTGCCGCAGCGGACCTGGAGACCGCTGAACATTGCAGCCGGTACATCGGCAGCCGCGAGGTTCGGCAGATGGATGAGGCATATAGCTACGGCTACAACAACACTCGCGATGCCTCCACGCTCACGCCTCGCAAGCAGGTCGAGCCGCTCGTCATTCCTGACGACATCACGAACCTTCCCTCTATGCACGGGTTCGTCAAATTCCCTGACGGCTTTCCTGCCGCGCGCATCCAGCTTCAGTGGGAGAATTACCCCACGGTTGCACCCGGCTTCGTGAAGCGTCCGCCGGCGCCGCCGGCGGCAAGTGTTCGCGGAAGGATTGGTGTAGGTGAGGACGGCGAAGAGGCGGGTGGCAGAGACGGATCGCCCGAGCTTGCGGAAGAGGTTGAAACCTCCCCAAGCGCCGCCGCAGCTTTGGCTGCTGGCATCCTGGCACAGCCTTCGGAGGCGTCTGAACAAGAGGCGCAGATCAACCGGGAAGCGCAGGATCGGATAGATCCTTCCGCGCCGCGCCCGACCACTGAAAAAGGAGACGGAGAACGCGACCCGGAGATCACGCGAGCCGCGGAGCCGGAACGGCCGCAGACCCTTGAGCATCATCGAAACGACATGGCCGCTCCGCGTCCCGCAGAGGTCGAGGACCAGACAGCCATTGAGCTGCGCCAGGACTTCGGTCCGAGCGACGACGGGATGGGGATCTAGGCCATGCATTCCATCGCCTCGATCGGCTCCGCAGGCGGCGCTGCTGACTATTACGGCAAGGATGATTTCGCCTCGGCCGACTACTATGCGGGCGAGAATGCCGCCGACTATAGCGAGTGGGGCGGCGCGGCCTCCGAAGAGGCCGGCGTCTCCGGCGAGGTCACCAAATCGGATCTGGGCAAGATCCTGAACGGCCAGCTCGCATCCGGCGAGAAGGTCGCCGACTATCAGGGGCGCCGCCCAGGCTACGACCTGACCTTCTCAGCGCCGAAGTCAGTATCGATCATGGCCCTGGTAGCCGGCGACAAGCGGATCCTCGGCGAGGACGGCGCACACACGAAAGCCGTGCGCGCGACGATGGCGTGGGTTGAGAAAAACCTCGCCGAAACCCGCAAGGATATCGACGGCAAGAAGGTGCCGGTTAAGACCGGCAACCTGGTCTACGCCCTCGTCCAGCACGACACCTCTCGCGCGCTGGATCCTCAGCTCCACATCCACGCACTCGTCGCAAACCTGACGAAGGGCCCCGACGGCAAGTGGCAGGCGCTCCACGCCGACAAGATCTGGTCGAACAACACCGTGATCGGCTCGATTTATCACGCCTTCCTCCGCGCCGAGATGGAGAAGCTCGGCTACCAGATCGAGACCAAGGGCAAGCACGGCACCTTCGAGGTTGTCGGGGTGCCGAAGGACGTGATGGAGGTGAACAGTCAGCGTCGTGCCGAGATCCTGAAGGCCGCGGCAGCGCTCGGTATCTCGTCTCCCAAAGGGCTGGATGGGGTGACGGTCCGAACCCGCGATCCCAAGCTTTCGCTCGAAGATCGCGACAAGATGATCGCCGATTGGCGGGAGAAAGCCGCCGCCTACGGGTTTGACGGCAAGGAGCTTATTGCCGCCGCTGTGCGGGCCTCCGCGGCGCCGGAGAATGCGAGCACGCTGCAGCGGGGCTATGCGTTCATGGCCGAGGTCGTGCGCGGCGCGCGGGAGTTCGTCAACAATCTCACCCGCACGCCGGATCCGTTGGTCGACAAAGGTGTCGCGCGCTTTGCCTCCTCTCCGGAAGCGGCGCGCGCGCAGTTCGCCGTTGCCTCGGCGATCAGAATCCACGCGCAGCGCGAGGCAGCCTTCGACGTCAACCGCCTTTCCAAGACCGCGCTCGACCTGGGTCTCAAGGGCGTGACCATCCAGCACGTCACGGAGCGTATCGAGAAGCTGGTCGAGCAGGGGCGCATCATCCCCGGTGTCACGCGCGAGGGCGAGACGAGCTGGACGATGGTGACCACCCGCGAGGCGCTGCAAGCCGAGCAGCACATCCTCGACCGCATCGAGGCGACCAAGGGTCAGGCCACCCCAATCGTCAACGCAGAGGCCGCGCCTGACCGCGTACAGGCCGCATCCAAGCACGAGCTCAACGCGGGGCAGCTTGCCGCCGCGACCCTGATCGTCTCGAGCACCGACAAGATTGTGGCGATTCAGGGCGTCGCAGGCTCGGGCAAATCCACCATGCTGCAGGCAGTCGCCCAGACCTTCGAGGGCGCTGCCCGCGTCGCGGAGGCCGGCGGCAAGCGGCTGCATGGCCTGGCCTTCCAGAACAAGATGGTCGGCGACCTGAAGGAGGGGGCCGGCATCGAGGCGCAGACGATCGCCTCCTTCATCTGGCAGAACGAGCGGTTCCTCACCGACAGGACCAGCCCCGCCGCCGTCGAGAAGCGGGCAGAGATGAAGGACACCATCCTCGCGGTCGACGAAGCCTCGATGGTGTCGACCGACGACATGGTGAAGCTGATCAACATTGCGGAGGCGATCGGCGCCGACAAGCTCGTCCTGGTCGGCGACCGCAAGCAGCTCGGCTCGATCAATGCCGGCAAGGCATTCTCGCTGACCCAAGCCGGCGGGATCACCATCACCTGGATGAACGAGAACCTCCGCCAGAAGACCGACCAGCTGAAGACCGTCGCCGCGCTCGCGAACGTCGGTAAGGCGAGCGCCGCGCTGCGGGTGCTCGGCGACAAGGTGACCACGCATGAGAACCCCGCGCTTCACGCTGCAGAGCGCTGGCTTGATCTGACACCGGAGGAGCGGGCTTCGACCGCTGTCTTCTCCTCGGGCCGGGAATCTAGGGCCACCATCAACAACCGGATCCAGGAAGGTCTGGCCGCCGAGGGCACCCTCAAGGGCGAGGGCCTGACGCTCACCGTGCGCGAACGGGTGAATTTGGCCAGCGAGGAGCTGCGCTATGCGAAGAACTACGAAAAGGGGCAGATCCTCGACGTCACGGGGAAGATCCCCGAACTCGGGCTTCAGCGCGGCACCTTCACGGTTGTGGGTGTCACACCCCGCGGCAAGGTCGAGCTGGACCACAATGGCCGCCGGCTGAAAATCGATCCGCAGAAGCTCGATCCTACCATCAAGCGAGACCGCCTCGAGCTCTCGGTGCCGAAGCAGATCCGCATCCATGAAGGCGACACGATCCGCTGGACCGAGAAGGACAAGGATCGGGACATGCAGCGGTCCGCGCTGGCCCGCGTCATGTCGATCGACGGCAAGGGTGTCACGGTCGAGACGGCAAGCAAGCAGGTGCTGACGCTGCAGCACGGCGACGCGATGCTCTCTCGCCTCGATCTCGGCTACTCGCTCAACATGCACATGGCCCAGGGCGTGACTGCTGATAAGGGCATCATGGCGCTGTCGAGTGCCGAGACGAACCTCACCAATCAGCAGCTGTTCAACGTGGGCGTCACTCGCGTGCGCTCGGATCTCACCGTGGTGGTGAACGACCAGGAGAAGGTCTCCCGCCAGCTCGATCGGAACACCGGCATCAAGACCTCGGCGCTGGAGACCGTCGGCCGCATCAACATCGATGGTCCGGGGAGCAGCGGCTCGCCGAGCACCGGCACCGGATCCAAGACCTCAAGCGGCCCATCCATGAGCTTCAGCCTCAGCTCGAGCGACCTTGGCTCGCTGCCGCCCCTGCCCCGGTTCGATGAGAAGGATGCGGCCCGCTACGCCAAAGGAGGCGACGACATGGGGCTCAGCAAGAAGCCCGACGACATGGGGCTCGGGGACGCGGGCAAGGGCGCGAAGGGGCCGCCGGTGCCAGAGAAGAATCTGGGGCTCGAACTGTGACAAGTTGCTAATTCAACAGGGGGAAAAGGGTGATTTCAAAGCCATCTACACGAGCTGAGGAACTGCTCGAGGCGAACGAGCTGATCGCCCGCGCAATGGCGCGCGGACCATCAGATCGGATCAAAAAGAAGATGCTGGCGCACAGGCGCGGCATCATTGGCGAGAAGCAAACCGCGCATATTCTGGATCGCCTGTTTTTCGATTCGAAAGATCATGTCGTAATTCACGACCTGCGGATACGCGATGGAATCGGAGGCTTTGCCCAATTCGATCACATCATCCTGTCGCGCTTGTCGCGCAAGGCCTCTGTGGTGGAGGTGAAGAACTATTCAGGGCGCATGTCGCGCAACCAGCACGACGAATGGATGGTCTGGTATGAGGGCCGCCGCAGGCCCGTTCCAATCCCCAATCCCGTTGCCCAAGCGCGCCGGCAGCGCGACGTCTTGCGTGCCTGGCTGAAGGCCTATGACCACGACAAGGCGTTCAGTGAGGTCGGCACGTTCGTCGTCATCCCTGCGGATGGGCAGATCGATCGCACAAAGATCACCGAGGCGCTGCCGGTCTACAAAATCGATAACTTCCACCGGGCCTGGGTGGAGTTCGCCGGCGTCAGCCCCATCGGCAAGCTCTTCTCGAGCGGCGTGCCCAGCGGCACTTTAGCCGCGATCGGCGCGCAGCTCGCAGCTGCGCACGTCTCGGACGAGCAAACCTTGGCGCAGCGGCTCGGCCTCGAACCGCGATCCTATACCCACAAGGGCGATGACGCTGCCGCGCAGGTGAATGAGGCCGCAGACGAGGAGCAGCTGGCGGCTGAAGCAGCAGAAGCCGCCCTGGACCCGGATCTATCCCTACCGGTGCGAGAGGAAGAGGGGGAGGGAGAGATTGTGGTCATGTCGGCCGATGAGGAAGAGGCCGATGCTCCCACCCCGCCTCTAAACGAACAGGCGGACGACGAAGCGGTGCCAGTAGCCAAGCGGAAGGCGTCGGCCGCGGTCGTGATTTCGCCAGGAATCGCAGAGCGGGAGCTGCCCGATGGCCGGATCGCCTTCCTCGCTGCCCGTGACAACGAGGCTGCGAAGGCACGCCTGAGCGCTGCCTGCGAGGGGCGCGCGAGGTGGCAGCCCCTCTTCCAGAACTGGATCTGCAACGACGACGCAGCGGCGCTTGAGATCCGCATGATCGTCGCAAGAGAACCGAACAGCGTCGAAGGAGAAATGTGATGGCAGGAACACAATTTTCGACTGCAGAATCAATGCACCCAAGTTCGATGGATTGCCCGCGGTACAAGCGGCTTACTCGTGACGTCCGAAAGGTGTGCAGTCAGGTTGGCATCGACTTGTCGCCTGAGACTCGAGACCAGCTGATCGGTGATCTTTACGCAGAAGGCTATATCGGCGGCAGAGAAACCCGAAGGGAGATCCGCCCCACGCTTGCGGAGCTCGCTGGCGCTGGCCGGGTCGCCGCTGGCGACCTGGACCCATATCTGTGGGTCATTCTCTGTGAGGCAATTCTTCTTCCTTTGCTTTGGTTAGCGGCTGCCCCAGCGGGCGCGTCGCTCCACGACCCGGCAATCGCGATCGTTCTCGCAGGCGCAATCACCACGCCCTTTCTCATAGTTCGGCTTCGCCAGATCTGGCGCCGCTGAGGTCGATCCGTGTCGATGAAATGCAAAAACCACAGGAGGAACAAAATGCGTAAGGTTCTACTGACTGCGGCCGCGTTGGCGCTCTCGATCAGCACCGCAAATGCCCAGAAGATGGGCAAAGGCGGCACCGGCGTCGATGAGACTTCCGAAGTGCCCAAGTGCGTTCAACCGTTCGGCACGATGGCGATCGTCGAGAAACGCAGCGCAGCGTCACCGACGGACGGCCTCCCTCCTCAGATCGCGGCAATGATGCGGATGGCAGAGGCCCAGCAGAACGGCGGCCAGGCCCGGGTTGACCCGATCCCACTTCTGAAGCTGCTCGCGGCCAACTCGAACTGCTTCCTGATCGTGGATCGCGGCGAAGGCTTCGATGCCCTGCAGCGGGAGCGCGAGATGGCAGGCTCGACCACTGCCGGCGCAAAGACGAACACGCTCCGAGCCGCAGACTATCTCCTCACCGCAACCGTGGTCTACTCGGACGGGAACGCGGGGGGGTATGGCGGCGGCGCCGGCGGGATGTTCGGGGGCGGGTTAGGCTTCAAGAGCAAGAAGCTGGAAGCCCAGGTCATGCTGGCGCTCGTGGAAGTGTCGACGGGCATCCAGCGCGCGATCGCCAGCGGCCAGGTCCGCAAGAAGGATCTCTCGATCGTCGGCGGCGGGGTGCTCCTCAATGCCGGCATCGGCGCCCTCGGCGGCAGCTACACCAGCACCGACATGGGCAAGATCACTTCGCTCGCGCTGCTGGACGCCTACCGGAAGCTCACTACCGACGCGAAGGTGCGGCTTGCCCCGCCCGCGGCCGCCGGAGCGCCGGCACCGGGGCCTGCTGGCGCCAGCGCGACACCAGGGCAGCAGTGAGGAGAGGGGGAGAGGAAGGGCGAGGATGCCAGCTGGGCAATCTCCCCTTCCCTTCCTGAGAGGTGCGTGATGGAGCTGCAGGCTGATCTCTTTTCGGATGCAACGACACGTGAGATGGTCGAGCTGGAGGCCGAGACTCGGCAGCCAATGGCCGCGCCGTGTGCTTGGCGGAATGCCGCGAACAAGCCTTGCCGGCGGCTCGCGCACGAGCCTGTCCTCATGGACGGCGAGCAGTTTTTCTACCGAGGGCATCCGATGCTTCACTGCGTGTCCGAGTGCTTTCGAGTGGCGATCAATCCAGCAACGGAGATTGACGATGGCGTCTGATCCCCCGATGCGGCTCTCCGGCAAAATGACCAGGACGCCGCGCGGCCGCATGCTCTGCGACGATGGCGGAATGCGCTGGCGCCTGACCGGAGAAGCTCTCTCACAATGCGACGACGCCGAGGAGGTCACGATCGAAGGTGTTCGACGCGGCCTCTCCGTGATCGAGGTCTACTACGTCGGAAGGGCCGACGCATGAATGCTCCCGTGCAGATCCAGGCAGCGCACTGCCCCTATTGCAAGAACATCCTGTTCCAGAACCTGAAGCGCCATAAGGTTCGAGGCTGCCTCACCTGCAAGCGACCGCTCGTGATCGCCCGCAGTCCCTTTGGACGCCCGCGGC
This sequence comes from Sphingomonas sp. ABOLE, assembly GCF_003950455.1. Taxonomy (NCBI): domain Bacteria; kingdom Pseudomonadati; phylum Pseudomonadota; class Alphaproteobacteria; order Sphingomonadales; family Sphingomonadaceae; genus Sphingomonas; species Sphingomonas sp. ABOLE. The sequence goes on along the minus strand of NZ_QQWY01000061.1, from coordinate 8,918 downwards.
TCTACCGGATCTACAGCGTCCTGGACGTCGGCATGCTGCTCTATGCGTTGCTGACGATGGCACTCATCGCCTTCTTTGCGCTCACCGGTCACGGCGTCACCGGCTTCGTGAAAGGCTTCAGCATCGCGCTCTTCATCGTCGGCTCGGTCCTCAGCGTCGACGGCGTGCTGGCGCTCCGTACAGCACGCGACAAGACCTGGGGAAGGCAAACGCGCGGAATGGCGGCAAGAATGCTAGGCGCCGGCAAGGTCGCTGTCGGCGTACTTGCCTTCTTCATGGTATTCGTAGGCGTTTCGCTCTGAGAAAATTGTAATGATTTGTAGCACGTAATTGATCGACGCGTCGGCGCTGCTATTCACGCCGCACGACCCAAACTTCGTAGGCGCTCCGTGGTGGAGCGCCATTTTTTTTGTGTGGATCAATCCGACAGCCGGTCGCGCGCTTTGCTTAGTTGGTCCTCGAACGCCGCCTGATCCTTGCGATACTGGTCGATCGCGCGAGCGAGAAAGCTTGGAGCATCAAGGGATTGGCGCTCGTCCCGGAGCTGGCGAGCTCTTCGCTTCACGAACGTCTCGATCGTCTCCATCGCCTGCCGGGTGTGCTTCGGCGTCGTGATGTGGGTGTCGTTCTCGAGAACAGCAGCGATGCAGATTGCCAGCACATCGAGAATGTCATCCGCGGTTGCCACTTGGTCGACCGAAACATCGCGCAGGGCCTGCATGACACCCGGCACCATATGAGCCGCGATCGCCTTCTTGGCGTCATCAGCGACGGCGAAGTCGGGTGTGGGGCTTGCTGCCAAGTTTCTTCTCCGAGGTGCGGGGCGTTCAATCGCCTTATCTAGTGCTCGTCGCCTCCTGCAGAACCCGCCCTCGCAGCCCCTCACCTACCAGCGTCGTGGGACTTTGGGGACGGTACATAGGGATAGGCTAAGCGGACAACCTCGGCAGCTTTCTCGATTGCTTCGAGTTCGTTCGGTTTACCTTTCGGCTCGACCCGCCAATTGGACCTGGGAGCATCGATGATCGGCAGCGCGGTCACCGGCCCGATCAGCTTCAGCCAGTGCGCTTCATCCTCACCCGCTGCGCCGGCTAGAAGGTGCGCAAGCAAGTTGCGGATATCGTCCGTCGTTGTCGGCTTCGTCTCCGGCATGCTGCCAACCCTTTCTAGCGCTTCAACACCGGAATCGGGAAAATGGTGGCATGCCCGCGGCGCCGGCAAGTGGTGCAGCGCAGGCGGATAACGGCTTGCTGGACGCCGCTGTCTCTCCCGAAGCGGGACAGGATCTTGTCTGCGGGCACGTTGATCGTGCGGCCGCACTCGCAGACGATCCGCATGTCGGCGCGCTCAACGGCCCACTCGCCCAGCGTCTTGTACGGGCCTTCGACGTTAGCGGGCATTGCGCGCCCTATCGCAGGTCATGCGGTGTCACCTCCTCGTAGCAGCCGGCGCGCCGGAGCTGCCGCACGATGCCGTTGAATGCAGCCGTAACCCCTTGCGATCGCCCGATCTCGTTTTCCTGGCCCGCCGCGTCCCAGTAGCAGGTAAGCGGCCACTTCTCGGGGCAATGGGGGAGCAGGCAGCGCAGCGCCAAGCGGATCTCCGGCAGATCGACGCGGGAATGCGCACACCTGGTTACCCCGCTTCTCAGGATATGCACCGAGAGCGCGATCACGACGCGCTGGTGCCTCGGCAATTTGGCCATGGATCAATGGAAGTCGTGCGACTTGAACCGCACGACGTCCTCCGGATCCATGCCGTCGGCATGCGGCGGCCAATATTGGTTGCGTGCCTCGGGCTTCCAGGCCTCGTCACCGCGGTCCGGCGAGCCTGCATGCCGCGCCCCGTCGCCGCGGCCAGTCTTGTGCGGGAACGACATTTCACCCACCCGGTGCAGCAGATCGCCGTGGTCGATGATGCGGTCGCAGATGACGTGGATGACCTCACCTTCCTTCTGCACCCTCCCCTTCAGGCCCACCATCGAGGCTGACATGATGGTCCGGCGCTGAGCCTCAAAGCGGTCGGGCCAGAGGATTCCATTAGCGATCCCGGTCTCGTCCTCGATCGTGATGAACAAGACGCCCTTCGCCGATCCCGGCTTTTGGCGGACCAGAACGATGCCGGCGACCTCGACGTGTCGGCCGTCGCGGATGTTCGCAAGATCGCCGCATTTGGTAACGCCACGGCGCCGCAAATCGTCCCGCACGAAGGACAGCGGATGTGCGCGGAGAGACAGCTGCAGCGAGCGGTAATCCTCGATCACCTCTCGCCCGTCGGTCAGCGGCCGCAGCGCTACCTCTGGCTCCATCCCTTCCGCGCTGAAGCGCTCGGCCGCGCGATCGGCGGCGGCGAAGAGCGGTAGCGGTGCCTCGCCGAGCCCACGCACTTTCCAGAGCCCTTGCCGGCGATCGGCGCCGAAGCTGTGGAAGGCATCGCCGTCGGCCAGCTTCTCGATGGACGCGCGCGGGACTCCCGATCGCCGCCAGACCTCTTCGACACTGGTGAAGGGAGCAGTGCCGCGCGCGGCTACGATCTTGGCGCCGTCGGCGTTGGACAGCCCGCGGATCTGCCGCAGGCCGAGGCGAACAGCCAGGTAGCGGCCGCCGGTCCTCTCCAGAGTGCAGTCCCACCGGCTCGCATTGATGCAGGGCGGCCGAACCTCGACGCCGTGCTCGCGCGCGTCGCGGACGATCTGCGCTGGCGCGTAGAAGCCCATCGGCTGCGCGTTCATCAGCGCCGCGCAGAACACATCCGGGTGATGGCGCTTCATCCAGCACGAGGCGTAGGAGATCTTCGCGAACGAGGCGGCATGGCTCTCCGGAAAGCCGTAGGAGCCAAAGCCCTCGAGCTGGCGGAAGGTGCGCTCGGCGAACTCGCGCGGGTAGCCACGCTCGACCATCCCCTCGATCAGCTTCTCACTGAAGTGCGACACGCCGCCGGTGAACTTGAAGGTCGCCATCGCGCGCCGCAGCTGGTCGGCCTCGGCGGCAGTGAAGCCGGCGCCGACGATCGCGACCCGCATCGCTTGCTCTTGGAATAGCGGTACGCCGAGGGTCTTCTCCAGCACCGCGCGCAGCTCGGCCCGAGGATACTCCGGCTTCTCCAGCCCCTCGCGCCGGCGCAGATAGGGGTGCACCATGTCGCCCTGGATTGGACCTGGCCGCACGATCGCGACCTGGATGACCAGATCGTAGAAGCGCTGCGGCTTCATCCGGGGAAGCATCGACATCTGCGCGCGGGATTCGATCTGGAAGGTGCCGAGGGTGTCCGCCTTCTGGATCATGCCAAAAACCGCAGGGTCATCGTCCTGCAGATCCTTCATCTCGACGTGCACGCCCTTCCCGGCCTCGAGCAGGTTGAAGGCCCGGTTCATGCAGCCAAGCATGCCCAATCCCAAAATGTCGACCTTCATGAACTTGAGCGCGTCGATGTCGTCCTTGTCCCATTCGATGATCTGGCGATCCTCCATCGCCGCCGGTTCGATGGGGACCAGATCGTCGAGGCGATCATGGGTGAGGACAAAACCACCGGGGTGCTGGCTCATGTGCCGCGGCACGCCGATCAGCTTGCGGGCGAGCTCCAGCGTCAGCCGTAGCCGGCGATCGCCGATATCGAGGTTCAACTCCTCGACCTGCTTGTCCCCCACCCCTTCGGCCGACCAGCCCCAGACCAAGCCCGCAAGCGAGGAGGTAAGATCCTCTGGCAAGCCGAGCGCCTTGCCGACGTCGCGCACGGCGCCGCGCGCGCGGTAGCGCGTCACGACGGCGGTCAACGCCGAGCGATCGCGACCATAGGTCTCGTAGATCCACTGGATGATCTCCTCGCGGCGCTCATGCTCGAAGTCGACGTCGATATCGGGCGGCTCGCGGCGCTCGCCCGAGACGAAGCGTTCGAACAGCAGCTCGTGCTTGATCGGATCGATCGAGGTGACGCCCAGCACGAAGCAGACGCAGGAGTTGGCGGCCGAGCCCCGGCCCTGGCAGAGGATCCCGCGCCGGCGGGCCTCGCGCACGATCGCGTAGACGGTGAGGAAATATGGCGCATAGCCAAGCTCCTCGATCAGCTTCAGCTCGTGCGCGATCTGGTTGGTGTAGGCCTCCGGCACGTCGCCATCGAACATCTGGCTCACCGCCTCAGTGGCCAGCTGCGCGAGCGCCTCCTGTGCGGTCAGCCCGTCGATCAGGCGCTCGTGTGGGTACTGGTAGGCCAGCTCGCCCAGGTCGAAGGTGCAGGCGTTGGCGATGTCGACACTCGCCTGCAGCGCATCGGGATAGGCGCGGAAGCGTCGGATCATCTCGTCGGGCGACTTGAGCGCGCGATCGGCGTTCACCTCGCGGCGATAGCCGAGCTCGTCCACGGTGCATTTTTCGCGCACAGCCGTCACCACGTCCTGCAGCAGCCGCGCGTCGGGTGCGTGATAGAGCACGTCTCCGGTCACGACCGCGCGCACGCCGGCACCGCCCGCCTGCCTCGCCAGCGCGTCGATCCGCACCGCGTCCCCGGGGCGACGACGCTGGAAAAGCGCCATGTAGCCGCGGCGGCCGTAGACCTTCTTCAGATCGCGGAGGGCGGTCAGGTTCTCCTCGTCGGCCTCATGGGGCAGCAGGATGGCGATGACGCCCTCCGACCAGGGCTCCAGATCGTGCCAGTGGAGCAGGCATCCCCCCTTCCCTGCCCGCTTCTTGCCGACGGTGAGCAGCCGCGTGATGCGGGACCAGGCAGGGCGGTCGGTCGGGTAGAGCAGCAGCCGGCGGCCGCAGGACAGATCCACGCGCGTGCCCGCGATCGAGCGCACGCCCGTCGCCTTCTGTGCTTCCCATGCTCGCACGACGCCGGCAACGGTGCCGATGTCGCTGATGCCGATCGCCGGGTAGCCGAGCAGCGCCGCGGCGGCGAACAGCTCGTCAGGGCTCGAGGCACCGCGCAGCAGCGAGAAATGGGTGAGCACCTGCAGCTCGACATAGCGGCTCATCCGAACACACCGTGGATCCACCAGGACAGGTCGCCCGTGTTGTCCTGAAAGCCGTCGCCGCGGCGGAACACCCAGTAGCGACCGCCCTCCTCGTCCTCGACGCGGTAATAGTCGCGGACAGCCCAGGTCTCCGCGTCTCTACGCCACCACTCGCCGTGGACGCGCTCGGGCCCGTCGCCGCCGACGATCGTGTAGCGCTTGCCCCGCCATTCGAAGCGGCGTGGAGGCTGGTCGGGCAGCAGCGCCAGCACGTTGAAGAGTGGCTCTGGCCGCGCGAACAGCCGGATCGGGCGCTGCCAAGCGGGCCATTCCCCCGGCTGCTCGTTTGCATCGACCTGCGCGACCGCGCGCTCGGGCACATGGCTCTCGACAGGCGCTATACGGAAGACGGCGCTGGGGCCGATCCTGCCTGCGATGACGTCGACGAGGCGCGAGGGGTCGCGGACCATCGTGTTGCCGGCGAGCACCGCGCCAAGGTCCACGGCATCGAGCGGCTCAGTGTGCGGCGCGAGGAGCCAGAACTGCTCGAGGCCCATGCCGGGATCGATGCGATCGATGCGGAGCTTCAGCAGGCGCAGGAGGTGCGAGACGTCCCTTGTCGGCCGAGATGTGCCGATCGCGACCACCTGCTCGCCGCCATCGACGCGCAGACCCGTCAGTCGCAGGGAGCGGGCGCCGAGCCCCCGCTCCTGCAGCACCTGCGCCAGATCACCCAGCAGATCGCCAATGACTTGCTCGATCGCCTCGGCGCTGCCGATCGGCTCCAGTAGCCGACGCTCGACGAACGGCACCTCCGCGTCCTCGCGAGGCGTGATGGGCTCTGCGACTGCGCCCAGCGCCTGATCGAGGCGCTCGATCGCCGGCAGACCAAGGCGGCGTGCGAGCGGCCCGCGCGCGACGGGCAGGAGATCCGCAATGCGCTCGAACCCGAACTTGCGAGCTGCAGCTTGTGCAGTCGCGGAGAGGCGTAGAGAGGCGATCGGCAGCGGCGCCAGTGCCTCGGCCGTCTTGCCAGGCTCGACCCGGATCAGACCCTCTCTGCCGTAGCGGGCGAGGGCATGTGCAGCGCCGGGAGTGTCGGCGACGGCGACGCGCGCGGTGAAGCCAGCTCGCCGGCAGAACTGCCGGAGCCGCCTACAGAACCGGTCCTCGCCGCCATGCAGGTGCTCGCAGCCGGTCAGGTCGATCCAGAGGCCGTCGTTCGGCGTCACCGCGGCCGTGGGCGACCAGCGGCGCACGGCCAGCAGGGCTAGGCGATCGAGAAGCGCAGCATCCGCCTCGGGCTCTGCGGGACGGAAGTCCAGGTCCGACACCAGGGCGCGGGCGTGCGTGGCGGCCATGCCGGGGCGGATGCCCAGGGCTTGCGCTCCGAGGCACGCGGCCACGACTTCCTCGCGGCGGCCCACCTTCCCCACCAGCGCCAGCGGCGCCTCTGATGTGGTTTCAATATGAAAACGCGATGCTTCCGCAGTGCTTGCGCCGTGAGTTGCCTTGTATGGATTGCTGGCGGGCTCCGAACGTCGGCCGAGCTCGCGCATCGGCGGCTTGGCGTGCGAAGGCAGTGCCGCGATCTGCGCCTCAACATCGGCGCGTGGATCCGCACCTTGCCGCGCCCAGCGGGCACCAGGTCGCCAGCCTCCGCCCCTCGGCACCGAGCAAGCGCCGGGATCAACGTCGACGGGGAGCTGGAGCGCGGGCCGCTCAGGCGGCCGCGCTGCGGGCCGTTCCAACCGTCTCAGCCGCTCGATGGCCAAGTTCGGCAGGAACAGCGAGACGACCCGTCTCATCGCTACCCTCCACAATCAGGGAGAAGGAGGCCCCACCACGCTGGCGCGCCAGCTCAACCGACCAGCGCGGCCGCCCGACGCCGGCGACGCTCAGCCGCTCGGATGGCGCAGCGCCGATGCGCCAGCGCGTCCATGCCGCCGACGGCTCGTCCAGCGGATCCTGGTCGCGCGCGCGCCGGCGGCGCAGCAGCAGCACTGGCATGTCCGCCTCGGCGGCCACCAGCTGCAGGCGCCGCGTCGCGACCATCGAGACCCGGGTTGCCTCCGCGACCACGACAGACGGGGTGCCGTCGCGCACCGCATCCTCGATGCCGGCTAGCAGCGCGGCATCGTCCCGCGGCTGCGCATAGATCACGCTGGAGGATGGCAGGCCCGCTTGGGCCAAACCTGGCGCGTAGAGGTCGCTGCGGCAGCTCGCCCACAGCACCGGGCCACCTGCCTCCGCGGCCTCGCGCGCCGCGATGCCGGCGAGGAAGAGCGTCGTGGCCGCATCGTCGACTATGGCGACGCTACGCGCTGACGCCTCGTGCAGCGCACCGGCACGCAGCCCCCCTGCCCCAAGCCTGCTGTCGATCGCGTCGACGCCGAAAGGCAGCACCCGGTAGTCGGTCGCGGGCGTCGCGATCGTGCGGAGGTGCGCTATGCTGGGCGCTAGGGACTCGAGGGCGACGGTCATCGTGTTCCAAGACTCTATTCGTTCCCTTTATGTTCCCTTAAGAGGCTCGATCGGTCAAGGCGAGGCGATCACGGAACTGTGGATTGACGGAACGGTCGTGGAACAGCCCATGGCTTCCGAGGTTCGTTGCAGATGAGGATCCGGATGCTAGCTTGCCCAAATGTGCAATAGAGCGCGCTATAGCGGTGAACCTGAGACGCTGTTTGGATCCGCGGCCGAGCTGTTTGAAGAGCGGCCTCGAGACAACCGGTTCAACCCCGTGGAGCTGCGGCCGAAGTCGCGCAACTATGTTATCCGCGAGCAGGACGGGAGGCGGGCCTGGGACGTGATGACGTGGGACGTACTCGGCGGGCAAGCTGCCTACCCGATGACGAACGTGAGGAACCTCAAACTCCCCCAATGGCGCCGGCTCGCTGAGAAACCTGAGAACCGGTGCATAATCCCCCTGACAGAGTTTTGCGAGTTCACCCCAGAGAAGCACAATCTGGGTGACGGCAAGGCGCCGCTGAAGGGCGAGATGTGGTTCAGCGTCGTGGATCAGCCGACGTTTGCCGTTGCCGGATTTTGGCAGCGAACCGCCGTCGGGCCGAGCTTCACGATGGTTACTTGTGACGCGAACGACCTGGTTGAGCCGATTCATCCGAAAGCGATGATCACAATTTTGGAACCGGCTGACGTGGATACTTGGCTGCACGGAGGATACGAGCAGGTACTGAGTCTACAAAGGCCTTATTCTGCAGAAAGGATGAAGGTGAAAGGGCCAATCTTCCCGACTAGAGCGAGTTGACTTGATCTCATTAATCGGGAGATTGTCCGGTCCTGTCTCTTGGCAAAACGGGAGGATGCGCCGGTGAGAAGGGGACGTAGAAGACATCAGATTACTCTTTCAGACTTGGCTCTCGCGTTTAGGTCGAAGGCTATCGCGACGCTCTTCACGGTGATCGGCGCAGCCGGCATGAGTTGGTATTACCTCTGGGAGCCCGTCCAGCCTGACCACGGGAACGCAATGGGCTCTCTCTCACATGTGATCTGGGAAGCTTTTGCAGTTCGTGCTTTTTGGCCAAGCTTGGCTTTTTTCCTCTTAGGTATTTGCGGATTCGTCGCAATTGCAGTCCGAGAAAGCATTTTCACGAAGTCCTAGCTCGCGTCAGACCGCGGTTAGGCCACCCGATGACGTGTTTGCCAGATTCGAGCGGCCGTCCCATAAGCTGTTCGGCAGGGCCTCTTCCTGCATCTGGAGAATGAGAATGAAGTGGCTGTCAAAGATCAAGCCAGAACCCGTTCAGGCGTTCACGCCCAGAAGCGATCTGGTGAATTTCGTCCTTCGGGGCGGCCAGGGACTGGTGGCGTGGGGCATAGACCCAATGACCGTCATTCGCCTCGCGCTTCGAGGCAGGTGGGGCGTAAGCTCAGCTTGTCAGGAAGGAGAAGGACAATGTCGATCAGCAAGTTTGTCGGTCTCGATGTCCATAAAGAGACGATT
>NZ_QQWY01000060.1:0-23914 GCF_003950455.1 Sphingomonas sp. ABOLE | reverse complement strand
TCGATGGCGCTGCCGACAGCGCACCCGGGTTCGCGCATGCAACTGCTGGGTGCGCATGCCGACCGGGCGCTGGAACGCGCCCACAGCCCCGCATGGAACGTCACGGCGCGGACGCCGCCCTGCTTCCTGCTCCATGCCGAGGACGATGCGAGCGTGCCGGTGGAAAACACGCTGGAGATGCGCGCGGCGTTGCGGACGGCCGGCGTGCTCGCCGAGACGCACCTGTTCCCCGAGGGCGGGCATGGCTTCGGGCTCCGCCTGGCCGCCGGAAAGCCCGTGGCCGTCTGGCCCGAGCTGTTCCGGCGCTGGGCCGAGGCGCGCGGGCTCGCGTGATGCGGATCGGCCGACGAGATTTGCTGGCGGGCGCGGTGGCCGGGGCGGGGGCGCCCGCGCTCGCGCGAGCGGCTGGCCCCGAACGCGACTCGCCATGGGCATGCGGCTTCGACGGTCAGCGCAAGCCCGATCTGGGCGACGGGCGCTTCCTCAACCCGCTGCTCGCCGGCGATCATCCCGATCCTGCCATCCTGAAGGACGGCGCCGACTATTACATGACCTTTTCCAGCTTCGACAGCTATCCGGGGCTGACGATCTGGCACAGCCGCGATCTGGTGAACTGGCAGCCGCGTGCGTCCGCGCTCACCCGGAACATAGGCTCGGTATGGGCAGTCAGCCTCGAGAAGCATGGCGGCCGCTATTTCCTCTACGTGCCGGTCAAAGCCTCACCCAACACGATCTACGTGCTCTGGGCCGACCATATCGACGGCCCGTGGAGCGACCCGATCGACCTCGGGCTGCACGCGCATATCGATCCGTGCCATGCGGTCGGCGAGGATGGGTCACGCTGGCTGTTCCTGTCCGGCGGCGATCGCGTGCGACTGGCGGCGGACGGGCTGTCGGTCGCCGGCCCGGTCGAGCATGTCTATGATCCCTGGCGCTATCCCGAGGAATGGGACGTCGAGAGCTTCTCGCCCGAAGGCCCCAAGATCGTGCGCCGGGGCGGCTGGTTCTACATGATCACGGCGGTTGGCGGCACCGCAGGACCACCCACCGGGCACATGGTGATCGTCGCCCGCGCCCGATCGATCCACGGGCCTTGGGAGAATGATCCCGGCAATCCTGTCGTACGCACCCGCGACGAGACGGAGCGCTGGTGGTGCCGCGGCCATGCCAGTCTTGTCGAGGCGCCGGACGGATCCTGGTGGTCGGTCTATCACGGCTATGAGAACGGCTTCTGGACGCTCGGGCGGCAGGCGCTGCTCGATCCCGTCCGCTGGACCGCCGATGGCTGGTTCCGCATGACCGGCGGCGACCTTTCCGCCCCCATCGCCAAGCCTCGCGGTGGGAGCGCGGTACCCCATGGGCAACCGCTTTCCGACCGCTTCGAGACATTGGCGTTGGGGCGGAAATGGAACTTCTTCCGGCCGGCGGCAGACGAGGCCGATCGCGTTTGTGTCTCCGGCGGCGTGCTCGAACTCGCCGGCCGCGGCAGCGCGCCCCGGGACTCCGCGCCGTTGCTGCTCACTGCGGGGGATCAGGCGTACCAGTTCGAATGCACGATCGAGATCGATGCGGGCGCCACCGCCGGACTGCTGCTGTTCTATGACGATCGGCTCTATTGCGGGCTGGGCTTCGACGCGGAACGGTTCGTCACGCATCAATATGGGGCGGAGCGCGGTCGTCCGCCCAACCCGCATGGCCGCATGTTGCGGATGCGGGTCGTGAACCGCCGTCACATCGTCTCGCTCTGGACGCGCGGCGAGGAAGGGCAAGGCTGGCGGCGCTTCGATCGCGGGATGGAGGTGTCCGGCTATCATCACAATGTGCGCGGCGGCTTCCTGATGCTGCGCCCGGGTTTATATTGCGCCGGCTCGGGACGCGCGCGCTTTCGGGACTTTCGCTTCGAGGCGCTGCTGGATGTGCCTGAGCATTAGAGCAGGATGACGTGATGTTAACCCGCCGTGACGGGCCCGCCGCTTCGCGGTGGCCCTGCGCCGTCCGCGGCGATCGGAGGATCCGTCCCCAGCCTGTGCCTCTCCGTGGAGCGGCACGATCTCGCTTGCTCAGCCCCGTGCCGAGACGATCTTCGGCAAGCGCGTGATGGGTTCGACGGTGATGCGGCGGAACCAGGTCTCCGCACCTTCGGATTGCAGCTGGATCCGGCCATGGGTCAGCGGCGTGCGCTTGCCGTCGGCGCCGATCACGGCCAGGTCGCGCGCCTCGGCGACCGGCACGCCGTTGACGACGTGCACCGCGCGATCGCCCAGCACGTACAGGTCGAGCACGTTCCATTCGCCTTCCGGCTTCTCGGCGTCGACCGCGGCCTCGACGTTCCAGGTCGGGGTGCCGTTGATCATGTCGACCATGCGCCCATCGAGGCGGAAGCGCAGATGCGGCGCGATCAGCGCGTCGTCGAAGGCGACATTGGTGTGGGCGCGGAGCGCCTTGCCCACCATCACCAGCATGCCGGTCGAGCCCTTCATGATCTCGAACTCCACGGAGGGCTGCCAGGTGCCGAACACCTCGCCCGGGCGGCCATGGGTATGATAGAGCAGGCCGTTGTTCGGCGGCAGCGTCGCGCGCGGTGCCCAGCGCTTGGGACCCCATTTGAACTCGAGCCGCAGGTGATAGTCGCGCAGGTCGGCGCGGTGCACCAGGCTGCCCCAGGTCTCGCCCTTCACCCAGATCGCCGGCTCGCCATCGACGGTGCGCACCGCGAAGTCGCCGCTGGTGTCCCGCAACGTGCCGATCGGAGTCGCGACCGGATCGCCCTTGTAGGTGATGCCGGGGTCCGCATAGCCCAGCCAAGGCTGCCAGCCGTCCAGCGACTTGCCGTCGAACAGCCGGATGCGCGCGCCCGCCGGCCTGGGCAGATCGACCAGCATGAGTCGCTGCGGCGCGGCGTTGGTCGGGCCGGCGAGGGCGCGGGCGAGGTCCTTGGAGTCCTGGCCGCCGGCCGCCAATGGCAGCGAAAGCAGAAGGGCGAGCGTACGGAGCATCATGGACATCCTTCGTCGGCGAGGTGAATCGATGGCGTGTCGAGCGTAGCGCCGATCGGCATCAGCGTGCCAGCGGTTCCAGCCGCAGCAACAGCACGTCGTTTGTCTGCAGCGCGATCGGCACGCTGAGCGTGCCGGACTGCGGCACGGTGACCGTCTCGTCCCGTTCGGGCAGGTCGCGGGTCAGGCGCTGGAGCGCGGCGACCTGCGTGCCGGTCAGCGCCTTCGGCATGCCGAGGTCGATATAGGCCGAGAACGCGTCATTGTGGCGGTAGCCGGTCCGGAACAGGCGTAGCGTGTACGTGCCGGGGCGCAGATGGGCCAGCCGCACCGTCGCAGGCGGCGCCGCCCTGGCGGGAACGCGCTTGCCGTAGAAGGAGCGATTGCTCACCGGCTGGTCGGGTTGGTGCCAGTCCCACAGCACCACCGCCAGCTTCGCGCCGTCGACGGCGGCAATGCTGTGCGGGTCGCCGGTCGGCATCTCGCGCCCGCGCAGCGCGTCGAGATATTTGTAGGCGAACCAGGCGGGCTTGCGGATGCCCTGCGGGTTCATCAGCCCGAAGCCGCCCTCGAACGGCGCGGTCGGCGGGCCGGGTTCCTCGAACAGGTCGCTGAAGGTCCAGTAGCTCATGCCCTGGACGAGGCCCTGCACCGCCTTGAGCTTGGTGAGGATGTACGCCGCGCTCACATAGGAATCATGGACCAGGTCGCGGGGCGTGTAGCTGGTGCTCCACTCGGTGAAATAGAGCGGCAGGTCGGGCGTGGGCGAGGCGTCGATCTGACGGCGGACGTTGCGCACGTCGCCGACGATCGCGTCGGGGGAGGGGGAGAGCTTGGTGTCCTGCTTGCCCTGTTCGTCGAGAAAGCCGCCCTCGACGCCGTAGGTGTGCGTCGTCACGAAGTCGACCGGCGTGCCCCGCTTGTGCATGTCGGCGAGGAATTCGGGCACCCAGGCCGCGCCTGCCGTCGACGGGCCGCCGACGCGCAGCGCGGGGTCCACTGCCTTGATCGCACGGGCGCTGGCGTCGTACAGGTCGAAATAGGCCTTCTGGTCGGCCTTTTCCCAGAAGCCGTCGAGATTGGGCTCGTTCCACACCTCGAAGAACCAGCTGCGCACCTCGTCGCGGCCATAGCGTGCCTGCGCGTGGCGAACGAAGGCGACGAGCAGGTCGCGCCATGCCCCCAGCTCCGGGTGCGAGGTGTTGCCCTTCCAGTAGAAGATCGAATTGTCCGAGGTCTTCAGCGCCTCGGGCGTGAAACCGAGTTCGACGAACGGCTTCACCCCGCGGGCGAGCAGCTTGTCGTACAGCGCGTCGATGCCGGTCCAGTCATAGGTGATGGCGCCGTTCTTGCGCTGCACCGTCCTCAGCACATCGTGGAAGATCGCGTGGAAGCGGACGTAGCGGAAGCCGAGCTCGTCATGCGCAGTCTTGAGCTGGGCCATGGCATCGTCGCGGCGCAGCGTACCCGGATAGTCGGAGCCGATCGACAGGTCGAAAAACCGATCGATCGGCGCCTTGGCGGTGGCGACGTCGACGCGGACCGTGCGCGGCGCCGTCTGTGCGCGCAGGGGGGCGCCGGTGAGCCCCAGCAGCAGTCCGGCGGCGGCGGTGATCCGGTGCAGTCGCTTCAAGAGATCGTCTCCCCCTTCGGATATCGGCATTGGATTCGCGGCTCTCGCGCCGCATCCGCGCGGCAGGTTCGAGCGACGAAATGGTCGTGCGCGGGCAGGCGCGGCAGCGCCGCCAGCAGTGCCGCGCGGCGCGCGGCGAACATCTTCTCCACCGCCTGAAGCGGCGGGCGGTCGGCGGCGGGATCATGGCCGCGCGGCATGCGGCCCTGGCCGAGCAGCACCGCCACCCAGCTCGCCTCGGCATGCGATTCGAGATCTTGGAGCGGGACCCGCCCCATCGCGTCCCACAGCGCGAGCTTGTGGGCGAGGCTGTCGGGCAGCGCCATCGCCGCCATGTCGCGCCAGAACGGCTCGGGGCGGCGGCTGCTGCAGTAATGCGCGATCAGGAAGTCGCGGATCCGCGCATATTCGCCGATCGTCTGGCGATTATATTCGGCAACGATGGCGGGATCGGTGGGCCCCTGGCTCGGCATCAGCTCGGCGAGGCGGCCGAGGCCGGTCTGGACCAATTGGAGGCTGGTGGACTCGAGCGGCTCCATGAACCCCGCGGCCAGCCCGATCGCGACGACATTGTGCGCCCAGAACCGCTCGCGGCGCCCGGTGGTGAACCGCAGCGGGCGCGGATCGCCGATCGCATCGCCGTCGAGGTTCGCCGCGAGCCGTGCTGCGGCCTCGTCATCGGAAAGATGGGCGCTGCTATAGACCAGCCCGTTGCCGGTGCGGTGCTGGAGCGGGATCCGCCACTGCCAGCCCACGGTATGGGCGGTGGCGCGGGTGAAGGGTGTGAACCGGCCGGCGCGGGTGCAGCCTTGCGCCAGCGCGCGGTCCGCCGGCAGCCAGCGCGACCAGTCGACGAAGGGCGTGCCGAGCGCTTCGCCCAGCAGGCGGCTGGCAAAGCCGGTGCAGTCGATGAACAGGTCGGCCGCGATCGCGCGGTCGCCGTCGAGCCGGAGCGTCGCGAGGTCCCCGGTTCCGGGATCGCGCTCGACCCCGAGGATGCGGCCTTCGACCCGGACGACCCTGCGGGCCTCCGCATAGCTGCGCAGCAGCCGTGCGTAGAGGCCGGCGTCGAAATGATAGGCATAGCGATATTCGCCTGCCTCGCCCCGCAGCGCCTCGGGAGGCGCGAAACGGTCCTCGGCGGCGGCGCAGGCGGGCATCGACCATGCGTCGATGGGGTCGGCGATGCGCCCGGCTTCGCGCACGCGGTGCCAGTGGTGGTGCGGGGCGACGCCCTCGATCGGCGGACCGAAATCGGCGAATCCATGGAAGTGGCGATTGCCGGCCTCGCCCCAGCCGACGAACTCGATGCCGAGCTTGAAGCTGCCCTGCGTGGCCGCGACGAAGTCGGGCTCGTCCAGGCCGAGCAGCCGGTTGAAGTCGCGCAGGATCGGAACGGTCGCCTCGCCGACGCCGATCGTGCCGATCGCTTCGGACTCGATGAGCGTGATCCGCGTCTCCGGCGCCGGTCGCAGCCGTGCGAACAGCGCCGCCGCCATCCAGCCGGCACTGCCGCCGCCCGCGATCAGAATGTGCTGCGCCATCGCGGCACCCTCTCGATTCTCGTGATTGGTGCGGCCGAGCCTAGGCGCGATCCGCCGTCGATAAAATCCGCCCCCGAAACCCATGCGGGTCCGGGGGCGAGGCAGAGGAAGCTTAGAAGACCGAGCGGAACAGGAAGGCGAAGCGCCGGTCGGTGTCGGTCCAGCTGTAGCGCGGCTTCAGGCTGGGATCGCCCACGTCCAGGAAGGTGCGCGAGTTGAGCAGGTTATAGCCCTGCACGCCGATCTTGATGTGCTTGTTGAGCGAGTAGAGGATCGAGGCGTCAAGCTGGCCATAGCTCTCCGACCAGACCGGGTAGTTGAGGTTTGCGGCCGACGTGGTCAGCAGATAGTGCGAGCGCCAGTTATACGCCGCACGCGCCGAGACGCCGTACTTCTCGTACACCAGCGCCGCATTGTACGAGGTCCGCGACAGGCCCTCCAGCGGCAGGCTGAGCCCGGCGTTGGTGGTCTGGTTGGAGTCGAACACGTTGACCGCGGTATTCTTGCCGCCCGACGAATCGACGAAGGTGAAGTTGCCGCTGAAGCCGAGGCCGCCGAGCGCACCCGGCAGCATGTCGAAGAACTGGGTATAGCCGAGCTCGAAACCCTTGATCTTGCCCTTCGATCCGTTGGTCTGCTGGGTCACGTCGAAGGTCAACGTCTGGCCGTTCGAGGTGAAGGTCTGCTGCGTCGCGCCGGCGAAGATGTAGTTCGAGATGTCCTTGTAGAATCCGGCCAGCGTGATGCTGTTCGAACGCCCGAAGTAATATTCGAGGCTGAGGTCGAACTGGTTCGAGCGGGTCGGCTTCAGGTTCGGATTGCCGGCGCTGCCCGTGAAGCCGGTGAGGTTGCCGTTGCTGCCGACGCCGGTGGCGATGCCCGTCACCGAATCGAAGTTGAAGCCCAGCTGCACATAGGGGTTGAGCTGCATGAAGGTCGGGCGGACGATCGCCTTGGCCGCGGCGAAGCGCAGCTGGAGATTGTCCTTGAGGAAGAAGCGCAGGTTCAGGCTGGGCAGGACGTCGGTATACGAGCCGCTGCCTGCCGTCGCCTGCGTGATCGTGCCGCCGGCGAAGCGGAACGCCGCCGCATAATTGGCGCAATCGGTGGCGTTCACCGTCTGGCCGGCGCGCGGGCCGGTGGTGATCGGCGTGCCGACGACGCACAGATTGGGCGACGAAGTGGGCGCGGCGATCGAGATCGGCGTGCCGCTCGCCTCGTTCTCCGTGCGGATCACGCGGACGCCGATATTGCCGTCGAACTTGCCGATCGCGCTCTGGTCCATGCCGAAGCGCAGCAGGGCATAGCCGGCGTAGGTCCGCTCGATCTGGTTGTTGATGCCGCCCGGCGTCGTCGTGTAGTCGTCGCTCAGCGGCTTCCAGCCGGTGGGCTGGCCGTTCGCATCGAGCATCTCGGTGCTCTTGAGGTAGCTGTAGGCATTGGCCGTGCCGTTCTGGACGAGGCTGGCCGCCGGGAACCAGAAGCCGGCGCCCGGCTGGGGTACCTTGCCGCGGAAGAAGTTGTTGTAGTTGATCAGCGACGTCTGGTTGGGCAGGCCGGCGTTCTGCGTGCCGCCGGCGCGGCCGGTCTGGTTGAGGAAGACCGGGCTGCTCTGATCCCAATACTGCGCCGAGAGCATCGCCCAGTTATAGGTGCTCTGCCGGGTGGTGGCGTTGCGATCGGTGAAGCGGCCGCCGACGCGGAACGACTTCAGGACGTCGCTGTCGGTGAAGGTGTACTCCACGTCGGCGCGGCTCGCCCATTCATGCGCTTCGTTGTTCTCGATGTGGTCCATCGCCGCAGCCCACCAATAGTCGTTCTTGTTGGTGAGCGACTGGGCGCTGTTGGTCGGCGAGAACGTCATCGAGGGATCGTCGCCGCTGAAGTCGAAGGCGATCGTCGTCGGGATGCTGGCGCCGGTGAACGCCGTCATGCTGTACACCTTGGCGGTGGACTTGATGTACTGCAGGTCCGCGCTGACCGACCAGTTCTCGTTCGGCGTCCAGCGCAGGTTGCCCGAGAAGTCCTGGGTCTTCTTGTCCTGGCTGCCCGCGCGGGTGTCGAGGTTGAGGTTGCGGTTGGCGATGGTGCCCGACTGCAGCTCGCGGTTCGGCCCGAACTGGTAGCTGCTGTTGTCGGACGAGGGCGTGTCATAGTCGCCCACCGCATATTCGATGTCGTGCGGGGTCGCCTTGGAGATCAGCGCCTCGAAGGTCAGCTGCAGCGTGTCGCTGGGCTTCCACTGGAACGAGCCGTCGAACGCGGTGCGCTTCTGCTGCCAGTCGATGCGGCGGAAGCCCATGCCGGCGGGAATGTAGACGTTCGTACCGGCGGCGAGGCCGTCCTGCGGCGCGCTCAGCGTGCCGCGGTCATAGCGGCCGGCAGTAATGCTGTCGGTGCGGTTGCCGATGTTGTTGATCGAATAGCTGAGCAGCAGGCCCATTTCGCCCAGCGGGGTCTGCCAGCGGCCGCTGGCCAGCGCGTTGCCCGACCAGAAGGTCTTCTTGCGCAGATCGGCATAGTTGGCGTCGCCGGACAGCGCGAAGACATAGCCCGGCGCGTCGAACGGCTTGCGCGTGCGGAGATTGACGATGCCGCCGATGCCGCCTTCGACCAGCTCGGCCGAGGGATTCTTGTAGACGTCGACGCCGACCAGCAGGTCCGACGACACGTCCTCGAACGACAGGCCGCGGCCGTTGTTCGCCGAGAAGACGTCGCGGCCGTTGAGCTCCGAACGGACCCAGGACAGGCCGCGGATGAACACGCCGCCGCCTTCCGACGACAGGCGCGCCGGATCGCGATTCTCGTTGGTACGCTGGAGCGTGACGCCGGGGACGCGCTGCAGCGCTTCGGAGACCGAGCGGTCGGGCAGGGCGCCGATGTCCTGCGCGGTGATCGAATCGACCACCTGTTCGGCGTCGCGCTTGCGGTTGCGCGCGCTCTGCAGTGAGGCGCGGATGCCGGTGACGACGATTTCCTGGGCGCCGTCCCCAGCGGTCGTGTCCTGGGTCGCGGCTTCGCTGCCCTGGGGGGCCGCGGCGGCGGTCTGGGCGAGCGCGGTGCCCGACAGGCCGAGCAATGACAGCGTTGCCAGTGACGCGCCGGCGCGCAGCGCTGTGGTCAACGACGAAGCATGGATAGGTGAAAAGCGGTTGATCATGAGTCCCCTCCCTGAGCGCCTGTCGGCGCCGATCGCAGATGGTTTGGCGGCAGCATGAAATGGCATGGCCGCGCGACGGTGCCGGTGTGGTCCCGGCATCCCGATGTTCGCGCTACCATCTGCTCCGATTTATCGCAACAATAATGTGAAACAAGGGTTTACCCATGAAAGCTGTTCACGTTAACAGTGTTGGTTTCCCGCCAAATCAGCGGCTTGTGCGTGGGGGACGGAGCGCAATGCGGATGGCCTTCGCCGCTACTGGCGCCATGCGGGCATAGCCGTCGGGCAGGGGGTGAATGCCGTCGCGCGTATAGGCGGCGCGCATCCTGCCGGTGTCGTCCGCGAGCACGGCATCATAGTCGGCAAACGCGAAATGCCGTTTGGCGGCGAGGGCGCGGAGGGCGGCGTTGATTCGGCGGAGCTCGGCAGGCTTGCGCTCCTTCACGACGGCGCGCGCGGCATCGCCATAGTCGTTTACCGGGAGGATCGAGCACAGCACCACGGCGATGCCATGCGCCGTGGCGATATCGGCCATCGCCTCGACATTGGCGACGATCGAGTCGACGGTCTCGATCTGGAGAAAACCGGTCACGTCGTTGACGCCGCCGAGGATCACCACCGCACGTGGATGCAGCGCGACGACGTCCTGCTCGAATCGTACCAGCATCTGCGCGGTCACCTGGCTGCCGATGCCGCGATTGACATAGGGCTTGCCCGGGAAGCTGCGGGCCAGATCCCATCCGTCGGTGATCGAATCGCCGATGAACACGACGCGTTCCTCGCCTCGCTTCGGCGGGGGCAGCGCGGCGTTGGCGGCGGCGTAGAGGTAGCGTTCGCCGAAATCCTGCAGCATGCTCGGCGCAAGTTTGGCGCGGAACGGGCCGAGCCACGGACCCCATTCGCGACGATCGTCGACGGTGCGTCGTTCAGGACTGGAGCGATAGGGTTGCTGCGGATCGGCAGCGCCGGCCACCAGCAGGGCGAGCAAAGGTGCGACGACACGGATCATGCCGCAGGCGATCCCGCCAACGAAGGAAAACGAGCAAGTCTCTGCACCATAGCGATATTCCTCCTGATGTGCATGAATTCACGCAGGCACCGATTACGATCCCAGCAATTTATCAGTAAAAGTAAATTTCAATACGGCGGTTCCCTTCTGCAACTGGTAGCGCTAACCTGTTGGTGTGCGATCGTAAAAACAGCCTGTTGGTTCGCTGCGGGAGGGGAGAGGAATGGGGCATTCCATGTCGTTCGGCATGTTCGCGGGGCTCGCGGTGCTGGTCGCGCCGCTGCCGGCGGTGGCCCACCCGCAGCTCCCCTATCGCTGGACCAATGTGACGGTGGGCGCCGGCGGCTATGCGCCGGGCATCGTGTTCAGCCCGGCGGAGCGCGGCCTCGCCTATCTGCGTACCGACATGGGCGGCGCGTACCGCTGGGATGCCGCGGCGAAGCGCTGGCTGCCGCTGCAGGATGGCAACGTTGTCTCAAGCTATATGGGGATCGAGAGCATCGCCCCCGATCCGCGCGATCCCGCGGTGGTGACCATGGCGGCGGGCATGGGCGCCAACGCGCCGGCGGCGATCCTGCGATCGGCGGATCGCGGTGCAAGCTGGTCGATAACGCCGGTGCCCTTCGCGATGGGCGGCAACGAGGCCGGGCGCGGGCTGGGCGAGCGGCTGGCGGTGGATCCCAATCGCACGACTACCTTGTTCTTCGGCTCCCGGCATGACGGCCTGTGGCGCAGCGACGATGCGGGTGCGCACTGGACCAAGCTCGCTACCTTTCCGGTGGCGGGGCTGGGCAAGCCCGCGCCGCGCCAGACCCATGGCGGCGTGGCGTTCGTGCTGTTCGACCCCGCCAGCGGCACGCCCGGCAGAGGTTCGCGGCGGATCTGGGCGGGGATCGCCGATCCGGGCGCCGTGCACCTCTATCGTTCCGAGGATGGCGGCGCGCGCTGGCGGGCTGTCGCGGGGCCGGGGCCGGAGATGCTGGCGGTCAAGGCGGCAATCGCGGCGGACGGCACGCTTTATGTCGGCTATGCCACCGGCATCGGCCAGAGCGATGCGCTGGACGGGGCGGTGTGGCGCTTCACGCCCGATGGCAAGGGTCAGGATGTCACGCCGCCGGATCACCGCGAGGGAGGTGTCCTGGGTGTCGCGGTTGCCGCGTCGGTGCCGGGTACCGTGGCGATCAGCACGCTGGATCGCTACAAGCTCGGCGACACGCTGTGGCTGTCGCCGGACGGCGGTGCGCATTGGGACGATCTCGGCCCGCGCAGCCGGCGCGACGTCAGCGCATCGCCCTTCCTGCTCCACGAGGGCAAGGGCGCGGATTTCGGCCATTGGATCACCGGCCTCGCGATCGATCCCTTCGATGCCGGGCACATCGCCTATACGACCGGGGCAACGGTCTATGCGACCGGCGCGGCGGGGCAGGCGCGGGTCGACTGGGCGCCCTGGGTGCGCGGCATCGAGCAGACCGCGATCATCACGCTCACCTCGCCGACCGGCGGCGCGCATCTGGTCTCGGGCTTCGGCGACCTCGCCGGGTTCGTCCATGACGATTTCGCGGCCTCGCCGCAGCCGAGCTTCGCCAACCCCTATCTCTCCAACACCAACACGCTGGACTATGCCGGCCGCAGGCCGAGCGTGATCGTGCGCAGCGGCAGCCTCTATGCCAATCGCCCGCGCGAAGCCTCGCTCGGCCGCTCCGAGGATGGCGGGCGCAGCTGGGTGCCGGTGAAGCTGCCGGCGATGGGCAACCCGCCGGCCCGCGCCGACCTGAACGGCGAGGCGGCGATCAGCGTCTCCGCCGATGGCGGCACGATGCTGGTGGCAACGCCCGAGCCGCTGCGCACCCGCGACGGCGGCAAGACCTGGCTGCGCGTGCAAGGGCTGCCGGGCAGCACCCGCGCGACGGCGGACAAGGTCGATCCGGCGCGCTTCTATGCGGTGAGCGACCGTCATGTGCTGGGCTCGCGAGACGGCGGGGCGCATTTCGTGCCGCTTGCCGGCCAGGGGCTGCCGGCGGATCTTTCGGCGGCGCGCATCCGCAACCGCGAGCAGCAGTCCACCCTGGTCGCCTCGCCCTTCGCCGCGGGCGAGCTGTGGCTGAAGCTGGGCGGGCAGCTGTGGCGGAGCACCGATGGCGGCGCCTCGTTCCAGCCGGCGAGCGGCACGCTGCAGGTGGAGCTGTTCGGCCTGGGCAAGGGGTGGGGGCGGATACCCGGCCTCTATGCGGTGGGCACGCTGGACGGGCTGCGCGGGGTGTGGCGGTCGGACGATCTGGGGAAACATTGGCAGCGGATCAACGATGACGGGCACCAATGGGGCCTGCGCTTCCGCGTGATTTCGGGCGACCCGCGCGTCGTCGGCCGGGTATATCTCGGCACCGACGGGCGCGGGCTGTTCTATGGCGATCCGGCAGAGGAGGGGGAATGAGGAACTATTTTGCAAGCGGCATCGCACTGGCGGCGCTCCTCGCCGGCACCGCCACGGCGCAGACCGCGACGCCGGTGCCGCATATCGAGAGCAGGAACGGCCGCCATGCGCTGATTGTCGACGGCGCGCCGTTCCTAATGCTGGGGGCGCAGGTCAACAACTCCAGCAACTATGCCGAGCCGCTGGCTACCGCCTGGCCCGTCCTCGATCGGATGCACGCCAACACGGTGGAAGTGCCGATCGCCTGGCAGCAGGTGGAGCCGCGCGAAGGCCAGTTCGACCTCAGCTTCCTCCAGACGCTGCTCGACCAGGCCCGCGCGCACGACAAGCGCGTGGTGCTGCTGTGGTTCGGCACCTGGAAGAACACGAGCTACAGCTACACGCCCGACTGGGTGAAGCTCGATTCGAAGCGCTTCCCGCGGATGAAGACGCGCGACGGCAAGGATCACGGCGTGCTCAGCGCGCACGGCGCCGAGACGCTGAAGGCGGACATGCGGGCCTTCGTGAAGGTGATGGAGTATCTGCGCGACCATGATCCGCAGAACACGGTCATCCTGGTCCAGCCGGAGAACGAGACCGGCAGCTACCGCAACCCGCGCGACTATTCGGCCGAGGGCAATCGGCTGTTCGCGCAGGCCATCCCTGCGGAACTCGCGAAGAAGACGGGCAAGCGCGGCACCTGGGCGCAGGCGTTCGGCACGCAGGCCGATCGCGCATTCAACAGCTGGTATGTCGCGCGCTACGTCAACGCGATCGCGGCGGCGGGCAAGGCGGTGAAGCCGCTGCCGATGTACGTCAACGCAGCACTCGCCGGCCCCTCCAACGTGCCCGATCCCGATGGCGTAGCGAGCGGCGGCCCGCAGCAGGACGTGCTCGACATCTGGAAGGCGGCCGCGCCCGCGCTCGATTTCGCCGCGCCCGACCTGTACGATCGCAGCAGCGCCAACGTCTCGCTCTATCTCGAGAAATATGCGCGGGCGGACAATGCGCTGATGGTGCCGGAGATCGGCAATGCGCGCGACTTCGCCCGCTTCTTCTACGAGGCGCTGGGGCACGGCGCGATCGGCTTCGCTCCGTTCGGCATGGATGCAACCGGCTATTTCAACTTTCCGCTCGGCGCACGCGCGCTCGATGCGGCGACGATGGACGCCTTCGCGCTGCCCTATGGCATGCTGCAGGGGATCGCGCGTGACTGGGCGCGGATCGCCTTCACCCGCCCGACCTGGGGCGTCGCCAAGCCCGATGACGACAAGCCGCGCAGCACCACGCTGGGGGGCTGGCAGATCACCGCCAGCTGGGGCGAATGGCAGTTCGGCATGAAGGAATGGACCTTCCTCAAGTCCGATCCGGCGCCTTGGGGCGCGGAGAAGATCGGCGGCGTCGCGGTCGCGCAGCTTTCCGACAACGAGTTCCTGGTGGTGGGCGACCATGTCCGCGTCACCTTCTCGGCAGCGGAGGGCAGCGCCCCCAACGGCATCATGCTGCGCGCCGAGGAAGGGACTTTCGTCGACGGCACATGGCGGACGACGCGCGTGTGGAACGGCGACCAGGCCGATTACGGGCTCAACCTGATCGATCGGCCGCAGGTTCTGAAGATCACCATGGGCCGCTATCGTTGAGCGGCAGAAATAGAAGAAACGCAGGAGGTTTGGGCATGAAGAGGGTTTGGATCGCGGCGCTGCTGGCTGGCAGCGCGATGGCGTCGGCGCAGGCCGCGCAGGAAAACGGCTATAGCCGCACCGAGGGCGGCGTGGTCGTCACGCCCACCGGCGGTGCTGCCGCCAAGGTGGAAGTGACCGTCCATGGCGACGGCATCTTCCATGTCATCGCAACGCCCAAGGGCGTCGACACCGGCACGCTCGCGCCCAGCCTGATGGCGCCCAATCCGCCGGCCGCCGGCGCGTTCGAGGTGAGCAGCGCCAACGGCCATGTGCTGGTCAAGGCCAAGCGCGCCACCGCCGATATCGAGCTCGCCACCGGCCGCGTCCGCTTTACCGATGCCAAGGGCCGCGAACTGCTCGCCGAATCCGGCCAGGCCGCGTTCAAGCCGGTCACCGTCGAGGGCAAGCCGTTCGTCGCGGTCAGCCAGCAGTTCAACCGCGGCACCGACGAGGGGCTGTACGGGCTGGGCCAGCACCAGAACGCCCAGATGAACTATAATGGCGAGGACGTCGAACTCGCCCAGCACAACATGGACATCGCGGTGCCGTTCGTCGTCTCGACGCGCAGCTACGGCCTGCTCTGGGACAATGCGAGCATCAGCCGCTTCGGCAACCCCAAGCCCTACACGCTGGTCGGCGAGGGGCTGAAGGTCTCCAGCGGCGGGAAGCCGGGCTGGAAGGCCGAGTACTTCCTCGACGGCAAGCCGGCGGTCACCCGCCAGGAAGCGACGATCAACTACCAGTATATCAAGGACCAGAAGAACTGGCCCGAGGCGGCCAAGGCGCAGACCGTCGCCGCGACGGGCGGGCAGAACACCGCGGGCAACGCGGTGCAGAAGCAGACCGTGGTGTGGACCGGCGACGTCCAGCCCGAGGTGACCGGCACCCACAAGTTCCAGCTCTATGGCTCGAGCTATTACAAGGTCTATGCCGGGGGCAAGCTGGTGCTCGATCGCTGGCGGCAGAACTGGAACCCCTGGTACGCCAATTTCGACCTGCCGATGGTCAAGGGCAAGCCGGTCCAGATCCGCATCGAGTGGGAGCCCAACGCCGGCTATATGGCGCTGCTCCACAATGATCCGCTGCCCGCGCCGGACCGGCATTCGGTGTGGTTCACCAGCGAAGTGGGCCAGGCCAAGAACTATTGGTTCGTGCCCGCCGACAATCTCGACGGCGTGATCGCCGGCTATCGCCAGCTCACCGGCAAGGCCGAGATGATGCCGAAGTGGGTGTACGGCTTCTGGCAGTCGCGCCAGCGCTACGACACCGCCGCCGAGGTGACCGGGGTGGTCGACAAGTACCGCTCGCTCAACATCCCGCTCGACAATATCGTGCTCGACTGGCGCTACTGGCGTGACGACGACTGGGGCAGCCACAAGTTCGATCCGACCCGCTTCGCCGACCCCAAGGCGATGATCGACAAGGTGCACGACCAGCACGCGAACTTCATGATATCGGTCTGGCCGAAATTCTATCCGACCACCGATACCTACAAGGAGCTGAACGCGGCGGGCGCGGTCTATCAGGGCAATCTCCGCCAGGGGAACAGGGACTGGGTCGGCCCGGGCTATGCCAACACCTTCTACGATCCCTATTCGGCCGAGGGTCGCCGCATCTTTTGGCGCCAAGTCCAGGAGCGCCTCGGCGTGCTCGGCACCGACGCCTGGTGGGCCGATGCCAGCGAGCCCGACATGCACTCGAACCTGTCGATCGAGGAGCGGATCGACACCATGGGGCCCACCGCGATCGGTCCGGCCGAGCAGTATTTCAACAGCTACCCGCTGATGAACGCGCGCGCCTTCTTCGAGGGCTGGCGCAGCTTCAAGCCCGATGTGCGGCCGTTCCTGCTCACCCGCTCGGGCTTCGGCGGGCTGCAGCGCTACGGCGCGGCAATCTGGTCGGGCGACGTGGCGACCCGCTGGTATGATCTGCGCGCGCAGATCTCGGCCGGCGTCAACGCCTCGATGTCGGGCATTCCCAACTGGACGCACGACATTGGCGGCTTCGCGGTGGAGCCGCGCTTCGAGACCAAGAACCCGAAGCCGGAAGACCTCGCCGAATGGCGCGAGCTCAACCTGCGCTGGTTCCAGTTCGGTGCGTTCAGCCCGCTGTTCCGCAGTCACGGCGAGTTCCCGTACCGCGAGATCTACGAGATTTCGCCCGAAGGCTCGCCGATGCGCGCCTCGATGGTCTGGTACGATCAGCTCCGCTACCGCCTGATGCCGTACATCTACACGCTGGGCGCCGACACCTATATGAAGGACGGCAGCATCATGCGGGGCATGGCGATGGACTTCCCGTCCGATGCCAAGGCGCGCACCATCGACGACCAGTATCTGTTCGGCGACGCCTTCCTCGTCGCTCCGGTCACCGCGTACAAGGCACGCAGCCGCACCGTCTACTTCCCCGGTACGGGCACCTGGTACGACTTCGCTACCGCCAAGACCTATCGCGGCGGCACCGTCGCCGGGATCGCCGCACCGGCGGAGCGCATGCCGCTGTTCGTCAAGGCGGGCGCGATCGTGCCGATGGGCCCGGTGACGCAATATGTCGACCAGCAGCGCGATGCGCCGCTGACCATCACCGTCTATACCGGCGCCAACGGCCAGTTCTCGCTCTACGAGGATGACGGCCGCAGCGAGCAGTACAAGTCGGGCGCGTTCAGCCGCATCCCGCTCACCTATGACGACAAGGCGGGCACGCTGACCATCGGCGCGCGCGAGGGCAAGGGCTGGGCAGGCATGCCGGCTGCCCGCAGCTTCCGCGTGAAGTGGGTCAGCGCCGGCAAGTCGGTCACAGACGATAACGGCTTCGATACCGAGGTTCGGTACGACGGCGGTGCGCTGGTGGTGAAGCGGGGCGGATAGGATCGCCGCGCCGCGGTCGCGCCGTGCAGCGCCGGCGGGGCACATGCCCTGCCGGCGCCCGCGTGCGTGCCGGCCCCGGCGCAGGCTGGGCGGCGAGCATCGCGACGAAGGCAGCGTCCTCCGTAATGCCGGGCGGCCGACCGGCTATACCAGCAGGCGACCGCCATATAGCATGGCGACGATCCCGCAGCAGAGCAGCAGCCCAAGGCGCCATGCCCGGGCGTGCTGCGCCATCGACGCCCGGTTCCAGGCCGCGGCGCCGGCAACCGCCAGGATCGTGCCCGTCACCCAGAACGATGGTAGCGGCGCGGTCGGCACGAAGAACGCCAGGATCGCGGTGAGCGCGAGGATCACCGGTTGGCCCCAGCAGACGGCCATCCATATCCTCTCCCATGCCGGCGCCGGGCGGCCACGGTCGCGACGGCGGGCAAGCCAGATCGTCACGCCGCTGGAGGTAACCGCGCAGAGCGCCAGTCCGAGCAGGCCATAGGCCAGCCGTATGGGGAATCCGCCGAACCAGCCGAAATGCAGCTGACCGATTCCGCCCAGCAATGTGGTACCGAGTGCGAGGTCGCGAGGATGCTCCTCGTGAAGCAACTGCCCCTTGCCATCGAACTGAACCTCGTCCTGCGACACGAGTTGTCTGGCGCCGCGTCCATGCACGGTGATGCGCATGTCGGCCCGCCCGGGACGTGCGACCGCCAGGCTCTCGATGGCGGCGCTGGGCATCCTTGCCTGTGCGCGGGCGATCAGGCCCGCGACGTCCGGCAGCGCGGCCGCGCGCGCATCGACCGGCGGCGGCGGATCGATGAACAGCGCGTATACTTGGCGCGTATCCCCCCGGTAGAGCAGCAGCGAGAGTACGGCGACGATGAGCGTGCTCAGTCCCAGCAGCGCGCCGGTGAGCGCGAGGGTGAAATGGAAGGGCAGTGCCCATATGCCGAGCCGGTTGTGCAGATCGGCTTCCTGCAGGCGGCGCGAGCCCCCCAAGCGCAGGTGAAATGCGTCGCGGATCACGCGCGGATGCGCAAGTATGCCGGATACGAGCGACGAGAGCAGTGCCACGCCGGTGAGCCCGACGAGGAAGCCGCCCCAGGTTCGCGGCAGATGGAGGCAGATGTGGAGATACAGCAGAAAGTCTGTCCAGGCGGCGTCCAGCGAGGACAGGCTGCCGTCTTCCGCAACCGCCCAGTTGCGATCGAATTTGCCCTTGTAGGCGACGAGGGTCGCGCCTTCGCGTGCCGCGCTGGGCAGTGTGAGGTTGAGCGAGACGTCGCTGGGCACTTGCTTTGCTGCCGCCGCCAGCGCGCGCGCCGCAGCGTCGGGCGCGAGTCTGGTCGCGACCGGGGTGCCCGGCAGCTCCAACCGCTGCAGATCGGGCGCGAACACGGCGATCGTGCCGGTGAGACATACCAGATAGATGATCGCGGCGAAGGCGAGCCCCAGCACCGAATGGCTGCTGAGCACCGCGCGCACCGTTTCGGCCGAGATCGGCCAGCGCCACTGCTTCTTGCGGGTGTTGCTCATGCCCCAGCTCCCAGGATCATGCCGCCGACCAAGGCCAGGCCGAAGCCGGCAAGGATGGTGCCCATAAGCACCGCGGTGGCGCGGAGCAGCCGGCGGTCGGCAAGCGTCCACGTCATCGCGAGGCCCCACAATACCGGCATCAGCATTCCCCCGATGACGATGCGGGTGCGTGGATCGCCGGGCACATAGACGGTCACGGAAAAGGCAACCGCCATCGCGGCCAGCATTCCCAGCGGCCCGGCCAGCAGCGCCCGCAATACGCCGCGCCAAAGCCTTCCGGGTTCGTCCAGCGGCTCCGCAGAGGCATCGCCGATCCGTTCCCGCGCACCATTGCGCCGGACGCGCCCTTCAAAAACGATCAGCAGCGCGCCGATCGCCTCCAGCACGAGCGCGAGCGCCACGCCCTTGACCGGCCCAATGCTCCACGCCGCAGCGAGGACCAGAGCGACCAGCAAGGTCCATCCGCTCCACAGCAAAGACGGCACCGCGCCGGTGCGATGGCGCCAGGACCGGCGCAGCAACCAGGCTCCCGCCGCGCCGCCTGCCACCAGCAGAAGGGGGAACATGCTCGTCACCAGTGGATGCCCGCGCCGAGGCCGAAGGTCTGCGGATCTCCCAAGATCGCCTGGTGGTTCTCGGCATAGTCATATTGCTTGTACTTGGCGTTGAGCAGGTTGCGTACGAAGACGAACAGCTCCCATTTGCCGGTTGCATAGCCGAGCCGGCCGTTCACCACCGTGCGGGGCGACACCCGGTAGTTGGCGCTGTTCCGCCCCACGATGGTGAACACGGAGGTGCGATAGTTCGCGTTCACATTGGCCGAGAAGCCACCCGCAAACCGTGCATTGGCTCCCGCTGCCAGCGTCCAGCGCGGCGCAAAGGGAAACTCGGTGCCGGTGAGATCGACCGTGCTGGTGGCGCCGGTCGGCAGCTGGAACCGGTCGAATTTCGTCCGGGTGTGGCCGGCCGAGGCATAGACGTCCACCGCGCTGCCCAGCCGTGCATTGGCTTCCACTTCGAACCCATACAGGTGTGAGCCGGCGGCATTGACCGTATTATAGTCATAGGCATTGCGCCCGAAAAAGGCCGTCACCTGCTGATCCCGCCACGACATATAGAAGATGTTGGCGTTGATCGTCAGCGTGCCGTCCAGCCATTTGGAGCGCAGCGAGCCTTCATAGTTCCAGCTATATTCGGGATCATAGGCCACCAGCTCGGCGCGTGCAGGATTTTGGCTCGACCCGCCCGATCGATAGGCGCGCTGCACGGTGAAGGCGGTGGTCAGGTCCGGCGTCCAGGCCATGCTGACACCCATCTTCGGCAGGAAGGCGTTGAAGCTGCGACTGTTCGACGCCAGAGGCGAGGATGCATCGTCAACGAGGCCGACGACGCCTTGATTGATGAGGCGGATAGCCGGCGCGAACGCTGCGCCGAGAAAGTTCGCATCGGGAAGCGTGCCGTTGAACGCGGCTACCGTCTCGGCCGTGTAGCGGTTACGCTCGTGATCGAACCGGAAGCCGCCGATGAGAGACAGGCGATCGGTAAGTCCGAAGCGGGCGTCGCCGAACAGTGCCATCGTCTCGACCCGCTCCGGCTGGACCGCATCGTAGCGCACGGGAATCACCGCGAGCTGTCCGGCATAGGCGGTGGAAAGCATCTGCGCCTGTGCCGCCGAGGCGCCATTGGCGCGCAACAGCGAGGCGATGGTGCCGGTGGGCGTTTCGATGTTGACGCGACTATGCTGGTCGAGCTGGCCGGTGCGGCGATAATACCAGGCGCCCAGCAGCCCGCGCAGCCGCTCGCCATCATAGTTCAGCCGCAGCTCCTGCGTCAGCGTCCGGTAGAGATAGCGATTGTCGACCGCTTGGATGTCCTGCGGCGTGCCGTCGGTATCGACCTGCGACCTCGTCTGCGAGCGGTTCCAGGACGTGATGCTGGAGAGCTGCAGCCGCTTCGCCAGGGGGTAGCGCAGTTGGAACACGGCGATGTCGCTGGCGATGTTGCCACGGCTCGCCTGGTCGCTCGTGGAGATGCGATGATCGTAGAAGTCAGGCTGGTCGGTTCGGGCATATTCGTAGAGGTAGCCGCCCTCGCGGCGAACGCGATTGTAGCTGGCGATCGCTTCCAGGCCGGGCAGGGCGCGCGGCGTCCACCGCAGCTTGGCCCGCAGGTTGAGCGATTGCAGCGCGTCGTCATAGCCGCCACGGGTGATGTTGCGGATGATGCCGCGGTCCGCGCGTCGTTCGGCGGACAGGCGGAAGCCGAGTTCGTCGCGCACAAGCGGGCCGCCGAGCGCGGCCGAGAAGGTGCGATCGGAATGCTCGGTCCACAAGACGCGTGCATCGCCGGTCCAAGAGGTCAGCGACGGATCCTTCGTCGTGATCACCACGCCGCCAGCCAGTGCGTTGAGGCCCTGGATGGTCGACTGGGGGCCACGCAGCACTTCAACCTGTTGCACGTCCCACAGGTCGGTGGGGCCGCCGTACAAGGCGGAGCGCGGAATCGGCGCGCCGTCCACATAGACGCTGGCCGCGTCGGCCTGCCCGCCAGCGCCAGCACCCGTATTGCTGATCCCGCGAATGGTGAACCCGGTAGAGCCGTAGGTTTCCGAGAGGTTGGCCGTACGGTTGTATACGTCCTGAATCGAAATCAGCACCTCGCGTCGCATGCGCTCGGGCGTCGTGACCGATATGCTGGTCGGCGTATCCTGCAGCGCGCGCGCCGATTTCTCTCCGGTGACGATGATCTCGTCGCCCACCTCGGTTGCCGGCGTATCCGTCTGCTGCGCGTGCGCGGGAAACGCGAGCGCCGCAGCGGCGACGCTGGAAAGTAACAGACCGATCTTTGTCATATGTCCCCCTCTTTCGGGAGCGCATTGCAAATGAGATAATGCGAGTCAATCGCATTTGATCGAAGGAGGGCGCGCGAGCGCCATGGCGATGCCGGCTGTCCGTCGTCAGAACATTTGGCGCAGATCGCAGCGTAAATTACCGGAGAGCGGGTTTCGTCCGCGACGAGTTCCTCCTTTGCGTACGACGCCGATCCGAAGGCGCCGGACTGGTCGCGGTCCAACCGGCTGCGATGGCCGGTGAAATGCCCAAGCTCGTGCAGCGCCGTCCGGTACCAGTTCACCGGATCATGAAATGCAACCTGTGGCGGTACCTGCACAAAATCCTGCGACGGCGAATGATAGGCCTCGCTCCCGCCGATCCGGAAACCCGCGCCGCTGGCCGCGATCACCCGATCCGCTTCGGCAATCGCCAAAACGGGATCGGGCAGAACCGGAATGCTGGTCATCGCCTCGGGCACGCCGTCGCACTGGTCGACGTTGAAGACGGTGAACCGCTTCAGAAAGGCAATCGTCCGCGCCTCCGGGTCTTCGCCCTGCGTCCTCTCGGCCTCGTCCTTCGGAGTGAAGCGATCCGCATAGCAGACCACCGTGCTCTTTTCGCCGCGCCGGACATGGCCGCCTGCTGCTTCCGCCTGCCGATAGGTCAGCCAGCGCTGACCAGCATAGCCGCCATCGATCGCCGCCGCCCACAGGATCAGCACGTTGATCCCCGAATAGGCTCGGGCAGACACTGCGTTGCTCGGCATGGTACATGGGCACCGCGTGGCATCCTAGGGCTGCACCCATGGCAACCGGCTTTGCTCCAGCTCCGTGATGATCCGGGCCGTCACCTCGCCATAGAGGCTCTGACGCGCGTTGCTCTGCATCTCCTCTGCTCCTTCCTAAAACCGCCATCGACCGGCGCCGGGGTGGCGGGGGGCGGCAGGAGCGGACCGACAGCCCCGCCGGACACAGGCGGGGCGCACCCGGAGGGCAGAAACGAAGGTGGATGACCCGGCAGCAAGGCTGCCGGGTTGCGCCGCGCCGAGGCGGGGCTACAGGGCCGTGACGCCCCCCGCCACCATGACGCCGAAGGCACGACGCCGCCGCGCCACCGGCGAGGCGACCGCCAGAGGCATGGCCCCCATGCCGACCGGGCCGCTAAGCGGACCGGCCCCACGTCATGCGATCGTCACGGCAAAGCCGACGAGACGCCGCAAGGCGGCTCGGCTGGAGCGGCCAAGCGGAAGTAGAGCGCGGTCAGGCTGGAACAGCCTGAGACGCCACGTCATCCGCCTGAAAATACTCTCGCGTAGTTTTGGAACGGCAGCGGACGAATAGGAACGTCTAGGACCAAACTGCCGTAGAACCGCCAAATCTGACGCTGTTGACGACCGCGATCGTCACCCCAACTCTGTCTCCGACAAGCACAAAAGGACCCCGCAAGACAAAGGAGACTGACCCATGCTGCAACAGCAACCTGACCGATTCCTCCGCCTCCAGGGGGTCCTGCGCCGCACCAGCCTCTCCCGCGCGACGCTCTACCGGAAGATCCAGAAGGGGACCTTCCCCAAGCAGGTTCGCATCGCGACCCGCTGCGCCGGCTGGCGGGAGTCCGCGGTCAACGAGTGGATGCACAATCCCATCTTCTACCACGTAGACGATGTACGCTGATGCCGGCCGTACACTGACGCCGCCCATCAATGCCGGCGAGATTGTGCAGGGCAGCAGGGGCGGGAAGACGACACCCGATCCGGCCGCTCTAGACGTAGATTTTTATCGTAGACCGTCTGCCCAGCTTCTGCACGACCTCTATACCAAACCTCCTCAAAGCTGGCGTCAGGTATAGTCGTTCGGACTTTTGACGAGCGCATTTACCAACACCTGCCGCTCGCGTTGCGCAAAAGCTATGGCAGCGAGTTGCGCGCATTTTCCGCTTGGAGTGGGACGGGCAGATGCCCCTTCATCGATCCTGCGATTGTCAGCGGCACACACCAGCGGCGAACGAGCACCAACCAGCTTTCGCAAGTTGCGGCAGCTAGTACCTTATTGGGGCACGCCTACGGCCGAGCGCCGCGCGCTGCAGGCGTCGAAATGTGGGACATTGGGCATGGCTTGGCGCAGGACAATTGAACCGCGCCGGGTCTGCCGGAGGCGTTGGGTTGTGAGTCACGCTGCCATATCGAGGTTGTCCGCGGCAGCATAATATTGCTCTTCGGCTTCGGCAGGCGGGATGTTGCCGATGGGTTCGAGCAG